>JAVBRP010000305.1:0-13037 GCA_031547815.1 Bacteroidales bacterium
GAAACCATTGTGCTGAACGATATCACTTTGTGGTCGGGCGGAGTGCAGGATGCCGACAACCCCGACGCCGCAAAATATCTTCCGGAAATACGGAAGTTACTTTTCGAAGGAAAGAACGATCAGGCGCAGGAACTGGTTTACCGAACGTTCGTGTGTAAAGGCGCGGGATCGGGACATGGACGCGGAGCCGATGTCCCCTACGGAAGCTACGAAGTGCTGGGGAATCTGCACATCGAATATCGGTACGACGGCAAGGACAAGCCGCAAAAATATCACAGAGAACTGTCGTTGAACAACGCCGTGGCGCGCACGGCATTCGTGAAGGACGATGTGAAATATACGCGCGAATATTTTGCCGATTTCAAGGGCGATGTGATCATCGTTCGCCTGTATGCCTCCGAACTCGGAAAACTGAATTTCAATGTCGGCATCGATCGTCCGGAAGCGTTCGAAACCCTGACGGACGACAACGATCTGTTGATGAAAGGGCAACTGAACAACGGAACCGACGGAAAGGGAATGCGCTACAATGCGCGGGTGCGGATTAAATTGATAGGGCCGGGAAGGCTTTCCGCCGTCGATAAAAAACTGCACGTATCCGGCGCGCAGGAAGCGATCATTTTCGTGTCGGCCGCCACAGATTACAAAGATCCCGGTTTCGAAACACGATGCCTCACGCTGCTCAACAAAGCAGGCGAAGGAAATAAATACACCGCCATCAAAGCCCCGCATTCGGCCGCTTTCCGCGAATATTTCGACAGAACGGGTTTAAGTTTGAAAAAACACACCGGAAAGAAAGACACCATGCCCATCGATCGCCGTTTGCGCGCATTTGCCGACGACCCCAACGACAACGGTTTGGTCGAACTCTATTTCCAATATGGCCGCTATCTGCTCATTTCGAGTGCGCGGCAAGGCTTGTTGCCGCCCAACCTTCAAGGTCTTTGGGCAAACACCGTCAATACGCCCTGGAATGGCGACTATCATCTCAACATCAATGTCCAGATGAACCATTGGCCGGCCGAAGTGACCAACCTCACGGAAATGCATCTTCCGCTGTTGCGGTTGACCGGAAGTTTGATGCAGCCGGGACGGGAAACGGCGAAGGCTTTTTACGGCGCCGAAGGCTGGGTGGCGCACATGATGACCAACGTTTGGGGATTTACCGCTCCGGGCGAACATCCGTCATGGGGCGCAACCAACACGGGCGGCGCATGGCTGTGTGCCCATGTGTGGGAACATTACGATTTTACGCGCGACAGACAGTACTTGCAACGCGCATATCCCGTTCTCAAAGGCGCGGCCGAATTTTTCCTGAACACGTTGGCGCTCGAACCCAAACACGGGTGGCTGGTTACCGCGCCGACTACATCTCCCGAAAACGCTTTCTACATGCCCGGCACCAAAAAAGCGGTGAATGTTTGCATGGGAGCGACAATGGATAACCAGTTGATTCGCGAGCTTTTCGCGAATACCGTTGCCGCCGCGCAAATATTGGATTTGGATGCCGATTTTTGCGAACGTCTGCAACAAGCCGCGGCCAAACTGCCTCCCGACAGGGTCGCTCCCGACGGGTATTTGATGGAGTGGTTGGAAGATTACGAAGAAGTCGATCCCCGCCACCGGCATGTGTCGCACCTTTACGGATTGTATCCCGGGAACCAAATTACGCCCGAACGAACGCCCGACTTGGCCGAAGCTGCCCGCAAAACGCTCGAACGGCGCGGAGATAGAGGAACGGGATGGTCGCGCGCCTGGAAAATTAATTTTTGGACGCGGCTCGGCGACGGCGATCGAGCCTACAAATTATTCTGCAACCTATTGGCGCCCGCACGCGACACGGTTGTCATCATGAACCGGGGCGGCGGCACCTACCCGAATTTGTTTTGCGCACATCCGCCGTTCCAAATCGACGGAAACTTCGGCGGATGCGCCGGAATTGCGGAAATGCTGATACAAAGCCATGCGGGGTTCATCGAATTGTTGCCTGCATTGCCCGAAGAGTTTTCCGAAGGCTCGTTCGACCGATTGTGCGTGAGGGGCGGCGCCGAAGTGAGCGCCGCATGGGCCGACAGGCAATTAACCTCCGCCCGCTTGAGCGCTACGGCCGATAATACGTTCAAATTAAAAATTCCCGATGATGCCGGCCAAGTTACTTTCGAAAAATACGGAAAGCCGCTCGAAATCGCTCCTACCGACGGTATTGCGGAATTGGCCTTGAAGAAAGGCGAAACGGTGCAAATAATGTTCTTGAAGAACGGGGAAGAGGAAACACCGAATTGAAATTGCCCGGTTGCTTATCTCGTTTTCGCACACGCATTTTATGTAAAATGCGTGTGCCGAAAATAATAAACTCTTACCCTAACTTTTGATAGCAGCGCCGTCTGATATACAACTCTTTCTCGTAACTTTTCCATGCCGAAATGGCATCGATATTACTTTCGAGCTGCGGATTCGAAATCGCGGTTTTAATGTTGTTGCGGATATAAGCCTTGTTCAGTTCCGAGTAATACAGCGAATGCACTCCTTTGTTCTGCCATTCGGGCAACACGCCGTTCAGATACAGGTCGATGGTGTCGTTTTTGCGCAAAGCATTCAAAATATGGATGAAACCGAACGGAAAAAGTCTTCCTTTCGCTTTTTGCATGGCTTTGGAAAGCGAGGGCATGCTGATGCCGAAACCGATGATTTTGTCGGTAGCATCGGCAATGAAACAAACAAACTCCGGCTTGATGAAACTGAAATATTGCTTGATATAGTAATCGATTTCTTTATCGGTGAGCGCCACAAACCCGTAAAGGTTGGTGAAAGCGGCATTGAGCACTTCGAACACTTCTCGGGCGCGCGGCAACAGTTCACGAACCGAATCAAATTTCAACACTTTAAGATTATACTTTTGTATAATCAAAGCATTGATCCTTTGCACCTTATCGGGAATCGGCTGCGAAGCGTTAAAGATATATTGCAACCAATCCTCCACTTTCGAATATCCGTGCTTTTCGAAATGATCCATATAATACGGATAATTATAAATATTGGCGATGGTCGGTATTTTATCGAAACCCTCGATCAAAAGCCCCTCATTGTCCATATCCGTAAAACCCAGCGGGCCGTGGGTTCCATCCATCCCTTTTTCTTTCGCCCAACTTTCGACGGCGGAAAAAAGCGCCCCCGAAACTTCCAAATCGTCGATAAAATCGACCCATCCGATGCGTATCAGACGAGTTCCCCACTTATCGATCGATCGCCGATTGACGATTCCCGCAATGCGTCCGACTATTTCGCCGTCCTTATACGCCAGCCAATACTTGGCTTCGCAATATTCGAAAGCCGGATTTTTGTCTTTCCGCAACGTTTGAATTTCCGAATAAATAAGAGGCGGCACCCAATATTCGCATTGGGAATACAACTTGAACGGAAACTTGACGAAACGTTTCAGGTCTTTTTGCGTAACGACCTCATGAAGAGCGACACTCATTTGCGGTATATTAAATAATCTCCAATGATTTTCCGATTTTGATCAACTTGTCGATCACGAAATCGATTTGATTATAATTATGCGTTGCCATCAACGACAAACGTATCAAGGTAGAATCATTGGCTACTGCGGGCGATAATACGGGATTTACAAAAATTCCTTCGTCCAGCAGCAATTTGGTCAACTTGAAAGTCTTCACATTGTCGCGTATCATCAGCGGAATGATCGGTGTTTGCGTGGCGCCGAGATCAAAACCCGCTTCTTTCAAGTGTTTGATGGTGTAGTGAGTGATATCCCACAAATGTGAAATACGTTCCGGTTCGGCCTTGATAATGTCCAAAGCCGCAATGACGCTGGCTGCAGCGGGCGGTGCGATACTTGCGCTGAAAATCAGCGTGCGCGAGTTGTGCTGCAAATAATTGATGGTGGCGCTGTCGCTGGCAATGAAACCGCCGATGGAGGCCAACGATTTGCTGAACGTCCCCATAATCAAATCGGTACGGTCGGTCAAGCCGAAATGTGACGAAGTGCCGCGCCCGTCCTTACCGATAACGCCCAAAGAATGCGCGTCGTCAACCATCACCGTGCCGTTATATTTTTCGGATAATTCGATGATCATGGGAAGGTTGGCAATATCGCCGTCCATGCTGAAAATGCCGTCCACGACGATCAATTTCATCCGATCAGGCTCGCAGCGTTGCAGGATTTTTTCCAACGACACCATGTCGTTATGCTTGAATTTCAGCACTTTTGAGAACGACAGCCGACTGCCTTCGATAATGGAAGCATGATCGAGTTCGTCCAACAGGATATAGTCGTTACGGCCGGTAAAAGAGGGAACGACGCCCAAGTTGACCTGAAAACCGGTACTGTAAACGATCGCTTCGTCTTTTCCGACGAAATCGGCCAATTTACGTTCCAACTCGATATGCAAGTCCAACGTTCCGTTGAGGAAACGCGAACCGGCACATCCGGTACCGTACTTGTCGATGGCGGCTTTGGCCGCTTCTTTGATCTTGGGGTGATTGGTAAGCCCCAAATAACTGTTGGATCCGAACATGAGAACTTTTCGCCCGTTCATGGTTACCTCCGTATCCTGATCGGATTCGATGACTCTGAAATAAGGATAAAGCCCTGTGGCTTTTATCTCTTGCGGATCGGTATACTTCTCAGTTTTTTGAACCAGTAGATTTTTATGCATGCCGGTCATTGATGAAATAGATTTGGTATAGTTTGAATTGCCTTTATTAACAAATAATTGTCAGAAAATCATGTCAATCATAAATTATTTTGACTAATTCCCGGCCTGCAAAGATAAAAAGAAACTAAATAGTCGGTAACAATTCTGTGGTTTTTAGATTTTTTTACATTCAATAAAATTTCAATGCGTTGAAAAATAAATAATTATAATTTGCGAAACGGATGCAAAAATCGAATATTGTATTCGAACATGCATAAAAAGGACTTCCGTGGAAGTCCTTTGAGTGTATATATAATAGACGCTGCCTCTCGGGCGGCGGAGAATGCCGGCAGGAACCGGAACGAATGTTTTTGGCCGGTTCTACACGAATTGCCCGTTCAATTCGAACTTCGGGTCAGGCCAAATTCTTTCCGGCCAGGGTATATGCCGACGTCGATGCGACAATTCGGCTGCTTTTCGACGGATGATATGAGTGTATTGTTGCCTTACCGTTTCGATGATGTCTTTCCAAGGCCGCGCAACGCTTCTCGAAGCATCTTGCCCGACCGCTCGCAACAAAGCAGGATTTACGATCACTTGGCTGATTTTTGCCGCCATGGCATCCTTGTCGTTTTTGGTCAAGAAACCGTTCACCCCGTCACTGACGATTTCGGCCGCCGTAGAGCCTTCCACCAGCAGCGATGGCGTGCATAAGGCGGCAGCTTCGCGCACTACCAACGGAGCATTGTCGTACAGCGACGGAAAGAGAAATAAATCGGCCGCCGCGTAATAATTTTTCAATAATTGCCGATCGTAAATGGTTCCGGTAAATTGTGTTTTGTCGGCAATGCCTTGACGTTCGGCAAGCTGCTTGAGCTTTTTTTCGGCGTAACCCTGTCCGACAAAATATGCCGTAAAATTCATATCGCGCAAAGCGCCCAATGCTTCGATGATCAACGGCAGATTTTTTTCCAGAATCAATTGGCCGACAAACAGGAAGATCGGATTATTATCATTGTGTCCGAGCAACCTGCGGGCATCCCGGCGTACGGTGCCGTCGATATTCCCGTCGATAAAGTCGGTGCCGTTCTCCATCACCGTCACGCGCCCGGTGTAGCCGTATTCGCGGAGCGTTTCTTCAACGGCCGGCTGCGGTATCCACACATCATCCACCGCCGAATAGAACTGTACGATATGCTTGATCATCAATTTGACGATGGCCGGATTGTGCGTGGAGCGAAGAAAATCCTCGCGATACTTCGAATGAAACGTAGCCACAATGGGAATATCTCTGCGGCGCGCAATCCGCAAAGCATATCTTCCCGCCGAAAAAGGCGAGTGGCAGTGCACCAAATCGAACGGAATGTTGCCGATTTGCCGGTGCAGGTTCACATCAAACCTCGGTAATCCCCAACGATAAGGCTTTCGTCCCGGAACAGGAACGGAAGCGTAACGTATCACCGGAAATTCTTCATTGTCCGTATACCCGGGATAAGAAGGCGTAATCATGTAAGTTTTGTCCGACGAGCGGTTCAGTTCGCGGGCATAATTGCGCACGGTGAGCGACACGCCGTCCATGACGGGCGGGAAACATTCGTTAAATTGGCCGATAATGTACCTGTTCATATCCTTACACTTTTTATGTTCATCCGTTTCCGGTTTTACGGGACAAACCTACCGAATGAAAGTTTCGTTAACGTTACCGAAATTTTATTTTTGTGTTAAGACGGTTTGTCTTGCGAAACTTGCATTTTATACGTGATGCTTTGCGCGGCCGGGCTTTGTGTATCACCTCTTTCGCCCGACCTGTCCGCCGAAACGTCGGTCGGGGAAAGAGGTTTTACCCAAAAATACACAAATTTGCCTCGTTTAATATTGAAAGCAACATATATGCCGCCGGGCGATCGAAATTTATAAGTCGATAAGTAAAGTGGTTTTATCGGCTCTGACGGCGTGTCGTAAGGGGAATCGGGGTGTGGAAGTGTGGAGAAATTCCACACCCGAAGTGTGGAAATGTTGTACATCCGAATGAAATTATTTTGCAAAAAAATAGGATGTAAAAAAAAAACGTGTAGGTTTGTACTTTTTTAACAAAGTAATTTTTATTCATCAGATGAAAGGCAAAGTAAAATGGTTTGATTCCGGCAAAGGATACGGATTCATTCAGTCCGAAGAAGGAGCCGATGTATTCGTACACTATTCGGGTATTGATAAAGACGGTTTCAAGACTCTTGAACAAGGTCAGGACGTCAGTTTCGACGTTACCGACGGGAAAAGAGGTCCTCAAGCAGTTAAAGTTGAATTAATTTAATATAAATGAAATCAGGCTTTTAACGTATTAACAAAAAGCTCCGATAATTTTATCGGGGCTTTTTTGTATATGACCTCTCCCCGCCCTCTCCACAGGAGAGGGGTGACGCGTTTTCCGGCGGGGTCGTGAACTGCGCAAGGGCTCCCTCTCCTGTGGAGAGGGCGGGGGGAGAGGTTATCCAAAAAAAATATGCAAGCCGAATCATCAAACAAAAACAACATGACAGATGTTCGCACCGCCGTGATTCTTGCCGCAGGATTAGGCTCACGGCTGAAAGACAGAACCACTTACATGCCCAAGGGCTTTCTCGAAATCGAAGGAAAATCGTTGATCGAACGATCGGTCGAAAATCTGCTCGGCGCAGGCATTCAACGAATTATTATCGGAACGGGGCACGCTTCGGAGCACTACGATATATTTGCCGAACGTTTTCCGCAAGCGAGATGCGTTCGCAGCAGTTTGTACGCAACCACGGGAAGCATGTACACCTTTTATAATATGCGCGAACTTTTAGCCGAACCGTTGTTGCTGCTCGAATCCGACTTATTGTACAGCCCGTCGGGACTGCAAGCCCTGTTGCAACACCCCGCGTCCGACGTCATCTTGGCGAGCGGTGCCACGCATTCGGGCGACGAGGTGTTCATCGAGGTCGACAACGAAAACCGGTTGGTCAACATGTCGAAAAAAACATCGGATTTGGCCCGGGTTGACGCCGAACTTGTCGGGATCACCAAGTTATCGCCCGAAACCTGTCGACGCATGTTCGATTATTGCGCATCGGTTTTGGAAACAATCCCCAAACTCGACTACGAGCACGCCATGACAGCCGTTTCCGATGAACGACGCCCCGTTTTGGTGCACAAAATTGACGATTATCCGTGGTGCGAAATCGATGACGAAAATCATCTGCAACGCGCTCTGCAACACGTGTGGCCGCGCATTTCGAAAGGGTGACCGACCGTCGGAATGCGATGCCGGTCTTTGAACGTTCATGCATTTTTCGGCGGTTGAAAATTGCACCATATTTGTATTCTGAATTTACGGATTAAAAAATCACGGCGATTTGGCCGATCGCGGTGCGAACGATTTTGTTCGTATACGAAAATCCCGGTGATCTTTTATGAGTGAGATATTGTTTTAAGTGTGAAAATGTAAAAAAAGAGTGTAATGAGAATACTTTTAGGTATTTCCGTGATGTTGATGTCGGCATGGACACAATTCGCGGAAGCGCAAGTCAGCTATAATGCGAATACGCAAAAAACAACCTACAACGACTTTTTTCTGTACGGTTCGAATATGGGGTGGTTCGATGGTTGGACCGACGAACAGATTGCGGAAATATTGATCGGCAATCCCGCTAAGGGCATCGCCGGCGCGGGTGTCAACAGTTTACGGCCCGCCATGTACGACTATTTCGTTACGCAATGGGGTTACGGTATCCGAAGCAACGCTTTCAAATTTTACCAAAGTTTGGGCGGAAAAAACCATACAATATTTCTCAACGGCCCGTCGGATGCACATAAAGATAATGCCTCCTATTGCAGCGGCTCCAAATCGCAGACCTTTGCCAATCTGTACGAACCGATATGGATAAACGGCAAGATAAACAGCAACAATTACTACGCCAACTACGTGTACAATGTGGTTAATACCTATAAAGCATACGTGAAATTCTGGGAAGTGTGGAACGAACCGGATTTTACAGGCAATTGGTCGGCAACGCAAAAATGGAATACCACCGATCCGAGTCCTTGCGACCTTTCATTTTTCGGCGCCTCCGTGCAGCGCTACGTAAGGATGTTGCGTATTACTTACGAAGTGGTGAAAACGCTCGATCCGAATGCTTTCGTTTGTACGGGCGGACTCGGATATCCGAACTTTCTTGAAGCCGTGCTGCGCAATACCGACAATCCCGATGGCGGGAAAGTTACCGCCGATTATCCCCAAAAAGGAGGCGCGTGGTTCGATTGCCTGAGTTTTCACCTTTATCCGATGTACAACCTGACCACAAGCACACGCAATTCCGATGCTGCGGCTGCGGCTATTGTCGCAAGCAAGAAAGGATATGAAGATATATTGAAAAAATACCTGTACGGAACAACTTATCCCGCAAAGGAATGGATCATCACCGAGTGTAATATTCCGCGAAAGCCGCTCGGCGGATATATCGGCTCGGACGAAGCGCAACGAAATTTCATGATCAAAGCGGCTGTGGCATGCCAGAAATCGGACATTCGCGGTTTGTATGTCTACGGTGTGGCCGAAGAAACAACCTACGATAAAGCGACCGATCCTTATCAAGTAATGGGTTTTTATCAGAACGTTACCGGAAAACCGTACGCGGTAACAGCCAATTCCTGCGCCCTGTCCTGGCGAACAACAAGTACGTTGTTGAAAGAGCGGCGTTACGATAAATCCGCATCCGATGCATTATCATTGCCTGCCGGTGTTGACGGAGGCGCATTTTATTCCGAAAAAGACAAAAACTACATTTATGTATTGTGGGCGAAATCGAGCGGAAACGCCGAAAACGTTACGGCAACGTATAACTTCCCGGCATCATTGAGCGTAAAATCGATGACATGTTATTCGTGGGATAACAAAGAAACCTCGCTAACCGGCAGCGCATTAAGTCTTACGGCAAGCCCGGTTTTTGTGAAAATTTCCGGTTCGACACCCGCAACCGTTGCCGTTACGGGCGTGTCGCTCAATAAAGCCGCGACGACGTTGGCTGTGAACCAAACCGAAACCCTGACCGCAACGGTTGCCCCGAACAACGCAACCAACAAATCGGTGACATGGACCAGCAGCAACACCAATATAGCAACGGTGAGCACGGCAGGCGTTGTTACCGCAAAAGCCGCAGGAACGGCCACCGTTACCGTAAAAACGGCCGACGGCGGCAAAACGGCATCCTGCGTGGTGACGGTAAGCACCGCTGTGATTGCCGTTACGGGCGTGACGTTGAATAAAACCGCAGCAACATTGGCTATCGGCAAAACCGAGACTTTGACTGCAACGGTTGCTCCGACCAATGCAACCAACAAATCGGTAACGTGGAGCAGCAACAATGCCAATATCGCTTCCGTGAGCAATACGGGCGTCGTTACCGGAAAAGTTGCAGGAACGGCCGTTGTCACCGTGCGAACGGCCGACGGCGGCAAAACGGCGACATGTACGGTGACGGTTACAACCCTGACGAGCGCCGACGATTGGCAAGCGACGAAAGCAAAGGCTTGGCCCAACCCGAACGACGGAAAATTTACGTTGAACTTCGAGAAAGAAGCTGCATATAATGTCGCCGTGGTCGATATGACCGGAAAAATATTGTTTCGGAAAATTATTTCGGCAGACAAAACGGAAATGGATATCACATCATTTTCGCCCGGAATGTATTTAGTAATCGCCGATGACGGCAAACAAAAAACAACCGTCAGAATTGTTAAACAATAAATTTGTCTTGTATGCGAAAAAGGCGTATTTTTACGACGCAAACATAAAATTATCCGTAAAATGGAATCCGGCTCCAAACAACAAATAATCAAGCGGATTGCTTCGTTGGTATCCGAAAATAAAGAACTGAAAGAAAAACATCGGATGTTGACCGAGGCATACAACCGGTTGGCCGACGAGTTGGAGCAATATAAAGATCGAGCCGAGAAAGCCGAAAAAGATAAACAAGCCGACGAATCCGAAAAACTTGAATACACGCAAGTCCGATTCGCTATGACTACCGTGTTGTTTGTCGAAATCGGAGGTTTTTTGGATATAGCGGATGCTTCGTCGAACACGTCGGAATATATCGATCGGTTGGACGACATTAAATACAAATTCAACAAAATCGTCAAAAAATACGGTTTAGTGAAATTACACAGCGTCGGCGACAATTTTATCTGTGCGGGCGGCATTCCGAAAAAAAACATTACCAATCCCATCACCGTTACATTGGCCGCCTTGGAAATGTTGCACGTGGTGGAAGCGGATGCCCGAAACGGCGACGACCGGGTCTGGAACCTGCAAATCGGGATACACACCGGCTCGGTAACAACCCTGATCAGCGAACGCACGCAGTCGACCTACGATGCAAAAGGCGACACGGTGAACGTGGCAAGCCGCGCCATGTCGGTCGGCGCAAAGGATACGATCGTCGTTTCGGCTACCACCTACGAATTGATCAAGGAACTGTTCGATTGCCGCTACACCGGATCGCTGCCCGTAAAATACCGCAACAAATTGGAACTTTTCACCGTTGTCGGGATCAAAGAAGGATTTGCGGCCGACGAGAAAAGGCTTTTGCCGAACGATGCTTTCCGCACGCAGTTCATGTTGGTTCAATTCAGCGATTTGCAGGAGATTGTATTGGATAAGCTGGAGAAAGAACTCCCGAATTATCTGCACTACCATAATGTGAAACACACGGTCGACGTGGTTACCGAAAGTGAATTGATCGGTTGGGCCGAAGGGTTGGACGATTACCGGCTGTTGCTGCTCAAAACGGCGGCGCTCTTCCACGACAGCGGACATACCGTTTCGTATGCCGACCACGAGGAACGCAGCACGGATATCGCACGCGAAATACTTCCGAAATACAGATATAAACCCGAAGAAATAGACGAAATATGCCGCATCATCATGGCCACGAAGCTGCCCCCCAAGCCGGCCGACCTGCTCGAAGCCATCATTTGCGACTCTGACCTCGATTATCTCGGACGCACCGATTTCATTCCCGTTTCCAACGCTTTATATGAGGAGTTGAAAGCGCAAAACAAAATGAGTTCGCTCAACGATTGGAACAAACTTCAATTGAAATTTATCGGTTCGCATCAATATTTTACCAAAACGGGACGAAAACTGCGCGAAGTGAAAAAACAGGAGCAGATCGAACGCATCAAGCAATTGATTGAAGATTAAATACTGTTCTCGAACCCTTTCGAAATAACATACTGCCATTCTTTTTGGAAAAAGATATGAAACGGCATCAAAAAAAATATTATTTTTGTGATAAATATTCCGTGAACCGGTCGAATGCCAAAGAAAACCGCAACATCGAGCCAATCGCAACCCGGCGCCGCTCAGCCTCGGTACATCAACCCGCTGACGGATTTCGGGTTTAAACGCATCTTCGGCACCGAAGCCAACAAGGATTTGCTGATCAATTTCTTGGAGGCAGTGCTGAATATTGACGGCGGTATCAAGGATTTGACATACGACAACACCGAACGGCAGGGACGAGCTGAGATAGACCGCAAGGCTGTTTTCGACCTGTACTGCACCACCGGCAAAGGCGAACGCATTATTGTCGAAATGCAGAACGTGCGGCAGGAGCATTTTAAAGACAGAGCATTGTATTATGCCTCTTTCCCCATTCAGGGACAAGGCGAAAAAAGCCGGGAGTGGGATTTCGAGTTAGCGCCGGTGTATTCGGTGAACATTGTCAATTTCAAATTCGGCAAAAAAATGCCTGCGGATAAGTATGTTTCGTATGTGCAGTTGCTCGACAGGGATACCGGTCGGGTGTTTTGCGACAAGTTGACATTCGTATTCATGGAGTTGCCGAGGTTCAAAATGAAAGAATCCGAGTTGCAAACCGATTTCGATCGGTGGATGTATGTGCTCAGGCATCTTTCGAAATTAGGCGATTTACCGGAGCCTCTCCGCAACAGGATTTTCGAGAAGTTGTTCCGTGTAGCCGAAGTTCTGAAAATGACCCCGACAGAAAGAAAATTTTATGATCAATCACTTAAAGAGTTTAGAGATATGTATTTGATAGAAAACGAAATCAAAAAGAGAGACGCCAGACTCAAAGAGAGAGACGCCAGACTCAAAGAGAGAGACGCCATGCTCAAAGAGAGGGAGGCAATTATAAAAAAACAGAACGCAGACTTGAAAAAGAAAGATGCAGACTTGAAAAAGAAAGATGCAGACTTGAAAAAGAAAGATGCAGACTTGAAAAAGAAAGATGCAGGCCTTAAAAATACAGTGCGTATCTTGTTGGAAGCGGGTATAGCGATTCCGAAAATTGCCGAAAGTACGGGTCTGAGCATTGCTGAAATAGAGCAAATCAGGAA
>JAVBRP010000184.1:0-5126 GCA_031547815.1 Bacteroidales bacterium
CCCGATATTTATCTGCAAATAACGACACAGTTTACCGAAGAATTGAATGTGAGCATTCGTACGTTCAATATGTCGAGCCACGACGGAATCTTTGAAGGCAGCATAGAGTTGTATGTGCACGATACCAACGACTTGGAAAAGCTGATGCGGAAATTGAAGGAAGTGAAAGGCGTTGAATCTGTCAAGCGACTCGAAATATTGGATCAAAAGAAAGAAGAAGTTTAAAGCAATTTTTGATTTTTGATTGACGATTTTTGATTGTTAATCGAAAATCAAAAATCGAAAATCAAAAATGTAAGTGTTCCAACTCGTTTCCGATTTTACGCCGAGCGGCGACCAGCCCGAAGCCATCCGTCAGCTTGCCGAAGGGCTTGAGTCGGGTGCGCAATATCATACTTTGTTGGGTGTTACGGGTTCGGGAAAAACGTTTACCGTTGCCAACGTGATAGCGCAATTGCAGCGTCCCGCCTTGGTGCTCAGCCACAACAAAACGTTGGCGGCGCAGCTTTACGGCGAGTTCAAGACATTTTTTCCGCATAACGCTGTAGAGTATTTCGTTTCGTACTACGATTATTATCAGCCCGAAGCGTACATTCCGTCCACCGATACCTACATCGAAAAAGACCTTTCCATCAACGATGAAATCGAAAAACTGCGGCTGAGCGCCACTTCGTCGCTTTTGTCGGGACGTCGGGACGTGGTTGTGGTGTCGTCCGTATCGTGCCTGTACGGAATCGGCAACCCGAACGACTTTCACGAGAACACGGTCTTCGTCAAAAAAGGAATGACCATCAGCCGCAACAAATTCCTGCATCAGTTGGTATCGAGCCTTTATTTTCGGAGCGAGTACGAATTCAAGCGCGGCACTTTCCGCGTGAAAGGCGACACTGTCGATATTTATTTGGCATACAACGATGTGGCTTGTCGTGTGGTGTTTTGGGGCGACGAGATCGAGGAAATCGTCACTTTCGATCCTTTCAACAACCATGTGGAAGACAAATTCGAGGAAATGCGCATTTTCCCGGCCAATATATTTGTTACCACCAAGGAACGGCAACAGTCGGCTTTCAACAATATACAGGACGATTTGGTGAAGCAACTCGAATATTTCAAGGCAAACGGCCGCAACTTGGAAGCCAAGCGTTTGGAAAACCGCGTGACATACGATCTGGAGATGATGCGCGAATTGGGCTATTGCTCCGGTATCGAGAATTATTCGCGATATTTCGACAATCGTTCGGCCGGGACGCGCCCGTTCTGCCTGCTCGATTATTTCCCCGACGATTTCATCACGATTATCGACGAAAGCCATGTCACCATTCCGCAAATACGGGCCATGTACGGCGGCGACCGATCGCGCAAGCTCAATTTGGTGGAATACGGCTTCCGGCTCCCGGCAGCCATCGATAATCGCCCGTTGAAGTTTGAAGAATTTGAAGCATTGGTGGGGCAAACCGTCTACGTGAGCGCCACTCCGGCCGATTACGAGTTGGGGAAATGCGAAGGCGTCATCGTAGAGCAACTGATACGCCCCACAGGATTGCTGGACCCGCAGATCGTAGTGAAACCGAGCCTGACGCAAATCGACGACTTGATGGAGAACGTCCGGCAATGCGTGGAGCGTAACGAGCGTGTGCTGGTGACGACACTTACCAAACGCATGGCGGAGGAATTGACCAAGTTCTTGGCCAAAGCGGACATTCGTTGCCGGTATATCCATTCGGATGTGGAAACCCTGGAGCGCGTCGAAATCATGGAAGATTTGCGTGCGGGGCGTTTCGACGTGCTGGTAGGCGTTAATTTGCTGCGCGAAGGGCTTGACTTGCCCGAAGTGTCGCTCGTGGCCATCTTGGACGCGGACAAGGAAGGCTTTCTGCGTTCGGAACGTTCGTTGACGCAAACGGCGGGGCGTGCGGCGCGCAACATCAACGGCAAGGTGATCATGTACGCCGACAAAATGACGGAAAGCATGCAACGCACCATCGACGAAACCGATCGCCGCCGACGGAAGCAATTGGAGTATAACGAAAAGCATCATATCACGCCCAAACAGATCGTGAAAGCGCTCGGTTCCATCATGGGCAACGGCGGGGCGGGAGAGACAATCACCCTCGACGGGAAGCAGGTTCGCGTGTATGCGGAGCAGGAGGCTACCGGCAGTGTTGCCGCCGAACCGGTGGTAAAATACATGAGCCGCGACGCTCTGGAAAAAACCATTGCGCAAACCAAGAAAAACATGCAAAAGGCGGCCAAGGAACTCGACTTTCTGGAAGCGGCGCGCCTTCGCGACGAGATGTTCGCTTTGGAAAAACTGTTGACGGAGAAGGGGAAATAGTGTCGTTCCAAGAAATGCCGGTTTTATGATGAAAATTCTTTCCAAAAATGTTCGATTCTCATTGATGCAAGTGTCTGCCGGCATGGATATTGCAGAGAGAGAGAGAGAGAGAGAGAGAGAGAGAGAGACTGTTATATAACCGCGCGTGCGATTATAATAAATATTTTCAAAAAAGCCAAAGCATCGCTTCATGCAATGCTTTGGCTTTTTTGTGTTCCATCCTTAACGCAGGCATAAAGTGATCGATCCGGAAAAACTTTGGGAAAAGGCTCAAGCCGGGGACATATCGTCTTTTGAGTCGGTGTATAAAGAATTTTATACCGGATTGTGCGGTTATGCTTTTCAGTTGCTCGACGATCGATTTTTGGCGGAAGAAATTGTGCAGGACGTGTTTCTGCGTGTGTGGGAAATGCGCGACCGGATTTATTCGCGTGGATATTCCCTGAAAAAATATTTGTATCTTTCGGTACACAATCAATGCATCGACAGCCTGAAGAGCCGGAAAACGAAGAAAGCGGGCGTGGTACGGTTGATTCCGTCGGAAGCATGGGCCTCCATTTCCGAAAAATACGGATTTGACGAATATATGATCGAACGGCTCGAAACGGAAGAAACCGCCGCGATGATCGAAAGAGTGGTTGCCGGTTTGCCGACGCAGTGCCGCGACATATTTTTGCAAAGCAGGGCAGGGGATAAGTCCAACGAAGAAATTGCCGCGCAAATGGGCCTTTCGGTAAATACGGTACGAACACAAATATACAGGGCTTTACAAAGAATCAAGCAAGTAATATATCCGATGGTTATATTTGTGAGTTGTATGCTGTTGTAAGTATATTTTATGCAATTGTCGGATATGGTGAGACCCGTGCCTCAATCCTTTCGCAGCATCCATGCGGCATAAAACGAATGCGGGTATATGGCGTCTTTCAATTGCTTGTTGTCCAAACGTTGCTTGATGTATTGCATTTTCGAAAGGTCGATGTACGGAGGGAGCATGTTCCGGTCGGCAGCATTTCGGAGCAGATCGTCAAAGCGGTTGCTGTCGGTCATGATACGCAATGACACCGTGGGAATGGTGGCTCCCATTTTGGAAGTACGCCAACGCACATCTTCGGGCACCGCTCCCGCAATGGCCATGCGATAGGGGTAACGTACGGATCGGTTCCGTACTTTTATTTCGGGCGGGAGCGCCAATACATATTCCAGCAGGTTGCGGTCGGTAAAAGGGTTTCGGTATTCCGTCCCGTAATACAACGCATGTGCGGCGCACTGTTCCAAACGGTGGCAAACAAACGTCTCGGTGATACGCACTTTTTCGCGTGCGCGTACACTGTTGAACTTGGGATAAGTGGTTGTTTCGAACAGCCGATCGCATAGGCGCATCCGTTCGGCGTATTCGTCGGTGGTCACGTTGCAACGGAAACTGTTGTCGCGCCAATTTTCTTCAGGTTCGGGTTCGCCTTTCAGCAGCCGGAATATGCCCGGAGCGTAATGCAGCATCATCTTCACCGCAAAGGCATATCCTGTTTTGAAGAACTGTCGGTCGCGGCGGCTGTACATGTCGCGCCACATCGTGCGAAACCGCCGGTTGTAAAACAATTCGTTGTAGAATTCCGATCCGTGGCTTGTCACCAACTCGTCGCCGGGGAAGCCCGAGAGCAATACTTTTACGCCTTCGGCTTGCGCTTTTTCGTACAGCGCATCGCAGAAAATCGGCAGTTGATAACCCGTAGGATAGCCGAATCGCTCGTTACATAAGCGAAATTCGTCCAAAATGCCTTTGCCTTCGGCATAGATGTAATGTTTATGCGTGATGCCCGCGTGTGCGCAAAGCGATTCGATAAACTGCTTTTCGTCTTCGAACGGGTAAATCTTACCCAAAGCCCAATCGGGCAGGGCGTGCGAGAAAACGCTCAATTCTTCGCCGCGTTTTTTCAGTTCCGCTTGCGCAAAAGCGGCAATACCCGACGAATCCAATCCTCCGCTGAGTTCGGCGCTTACGGGGAAGGCCGAGCGTGTGCATCGGCGAACGGCTTGCTCGATCAGCGCGCGCATGTTGTCGTAATAATCCTGTTCCCTTCGGTAACGTATTTCGCGCGTCGCATCCAAATCCCAATATTGTTCCAAACGAATATTTTCGGGCGTTACCGTCAGGTAATGCGCCGGCGGCAGCTTTTTCATTTGCCGGAACGGCGCTTGATCCTTGGCGGGATACACCCCCACGAGGATGTTGGCAATCCAATCATCGGTAAGTTGCGTCGGCGCTTCGCCCGAAGCAAGGATCACCTTGGGTTCGGTAGCAAAAATGAACCTGTCGCGGTCGGCATAATAGAACAAAGCGCGTGCACCGATGTGGTCGCGTGCGCAAAAGAGTTCGCGGCGTCGGCTGTCCCAAATTGCGAAAGCATAATCGCCGAGCAGGTACTTGCAGCAATCGTTGCCCCACTTTTGGTAAGCGCGCAGTATATAGATGCTGTCGGCCGTTTGTGCATTGTCGGTCAGTCCGAGCACAGGCGACAATTCGTCGCGGTTGTCGATACGCGCATCGGCGGTGATGGTCAGCCCTGCATCCGTATCGGTGTAGGGCAATACCTCATTGATCGATTCGGCGGTGGTGTGCAGCAACGACGCGCCCGGCAACGCATGAGGCAATACCGCAACATCCGACCGATCGGGGTTCCAATCGTTCGAAGCTTGCATCATGTCGCGGGCCAAGCCGTGACGCAAAGGTGCGCCGGAGCGCGATATATATCCGAAAATTCGAGACAAAGTAAATGAAGAGTGAAGAATG
>JAVBRP010000113.1:0-4724 GCA_031547815.1 Bacteroidales bacterium
ACCGGAGCAATCGGATTTTTGCGCGAACGAACGGCGTCGATGAAGTTTTGCATGTGCGGAGAACTTACTTCGTATTGCCCTGCTCCTACGGCTTTTTCTTCCTTTTTGATCAACGAAGGATCGGAACATTCGATATAACCTCTGGCAACCTGCAACCATCCTTTGGTTCCGTTGAAACGGATGCCTTTGGCGCCTTTATTGTCTTCCCTGAAAGGTTGTTCGGTCATTACGATGCCGTTTTGGTATTTCATGGTGAGATATTGCGCGCCGCCGTAGCCTTTGGGAATAAATTCGCACGGGCCTGATCCGTCCATACCGATGGCCGCTTGCGAAATATCGAACATGTGCGCGCCCCAGTCGGCCGTAAACCCGTTGCCGGTTTCGCGGTACCAACGCCATGCACCCCACAGTTTTTCTTTCACTTCAGGATTCAACGAAATGGGCGGGCAAAGATCGGAGTTGTAATGAACTTTCGGATCGTTCAGCGGGCCCATCCATTGGTTCCAATTCAAGCCGGCAGGAATCGGCTGTTCGGGAAGATCGTACGGCTTCGGGGGATCGCCCACGCAGGCAAAAATGGTTTCGATGTGACCGATACCTCCGTTGCGCACCAAAGCAATGGCCTGTTGGAATTCCTTGCTCGAACGTTGTTGGCTGCCAATCTGCAAAACACAACAATTGTCGCGAACGGCTTTCACCATCGCCAACCCTTCGGTAACAGTAAATGCCAACGGTTTTTGAACATAAACGTCTTTCTTTGCTTGGCAGGCGTGAATGGTGTTCAATGCATGCCAATGGTCGGGCGTAGCTATGGAAACGGCATCGATGTCCTTACGTTCCAGCAGGTCTTCGTAAAATTCGTATACATCGCATTTCGGAGCAATATTTTGCTTCTTTTGCCATTCTTCAACCCTTTTCTTGAAACGATCGCGTTTGATGCTCATCACATCGCTTCCGGCAACCACTTGCACACCGGGGCACGACGAAAAACTGTTGAAGTCGGACATGCCCTGCTGCCCCAGTCCGATGAAACCCAAGACGACCCTGTCGCTCGGCGCCAAACGAACGCCGTCGGCCGATACCCAACTCGGAAGAATGGTTAAACCTGCCAAACCGAGGGCCGAATAACCCAAAAACCGGCGTCTGCTCAATTGATTCTCTGCCTTATTTGTCATAATAATTGTTTGATTAATTGATTATTGTTGTTATTGATTTTTAAAAAATATTTCATATCCATATTAGAAAGTCGATTTTTGATTTGCATTTTACACCAAAAGTTAAATGTAAAATGCAAATTTATATATTCGGAGCAATATACGATGCGTTTTTAACAAAATTTAATTGTTTTTACTATTTTCTGTTTTTTTGTGGTTATAATCTTACTTTTTAATATCTTCGCGCTCTCAATTTTTTTGAACCGACATAAAAATATAACCATAAAATGGCAGTATTAGAGGATATTAGAAAAAAAGGCGGTATCATAGTATCGGTTGTGATCGGTATCGCATTGCTTGCGTTCATTATCGGTGATTTTCTTCCCGGACGGGGTTCGCGTAATTTCGATATTGCAAAGATAGGCGGCAAAACGCTGGAATTGCAGGACTACGAGAATAAGATCAACGAAATGTCCAATATGTATAAACAAAATACGCGGCAGAACAACATCGACGAACAAACGATGGACATGCTTCGCGAACAGGCTTGGCAAATGTTGATCAGCGAAACGGTCATGAACCAAGAGTACGAGCATGTCGGATTGACGGTTTCGCCCGAAGAATTGTTCGACATGATACAGGGGCCTAATCCCAATGCGCGTGTTCGCGAATATTTCACCAATCCGCAAACGGGCGAATTCGATCGTTCCATGTTGATCAACTTTCTCAAAAATAAAAACAGCGATGCCAACGCTGCAGCGGAATGGAGTATGTTGGAAAAAAGCCTGCTTCAGGAACGCTACATTCAGAAATTCAACGGATTGTTGGCCAAAGGAATGTTCGTGCCCGACTTTATGGCCGAAAACGAAAATTTGGAAATCAACAGAAAAGTCGATTTCGATTATATCGTAAAAAGATACAACACCGTAGCCGACAGTGCCGTAAAAGTAACGAACGGCGACTTGAAGAAGTATTACGAAGCGCACAAAAAGCAATGGGAACAGAACACTTCGCGCGATATCGAATATATTGTTTTCAACATCGTTCCGTCCGACGACGACAGAGCCGCTGCCAATGCTTGGATAGAAAAGATCAAACCCGAATTCGAAAAAGCGGAAGACCCGATCCAGTTCGTCAAATTGAATTCCAAAGTGCCTTCCGACAGCAGGTTTATGACCAAAGAGCAACTTCCCGTTCAAGCCGCGGAGTTGTTCGATGCCGAAATCGGCGCCACTGCGGGGCCTTATCAGGAAGGCGAAGCATTAAGGCTGGTACGATCGGTCAAATCGGAAAATCGTCCCGACTCGGTTAAGGTGCGGCAAATCGCCCTTATGCCGAAGCAACAAACGCAACAGGCAGTCGATGCGGTTAAAACGGTAGCCGACAGCATCAAGAAAGCGATTGAAGGCGGCGCCGATTTTTCTGCGCTGGCGCTCAAATATTCGGCCGACCCGAGTGTGAGCACCACCAAAGGCGATATCGGATGGGTGCGGGAATCGGAAATGCAAGTAAATACGATGTCCGAAACTCTTTTCGGTATGAAAAAGAACGAAGTTGCCGTCATGCCGATAGACAATTCGCCCGGAGTGTTCATCGTACAGGTAACCGAAAAAGGCAAAGAAGTCAAGAAAATACAAATCGCCACGTTGCAATACGACATTCTCCCGAGTTCGAGAACCGAGCAAATTCTTTATTCGCAAGCAAGTAAATTTGCGATCGAAAACAGAACCGCGAAACTTTTTGACGAAACGGCCGCTTCACAGAGCTTGAATAAACGCGTGGCAAGTTATCTCGGCGAGAACGACCGCCAAATTCCCGGTTTATCGTCTGCCCGTCAAATTGTAAGATGGGCATACGAAGCCAAGATAGGCGCCGTGTCCGACGTTTTTACGCTCGAAAATTCATACGTGGTGGCTATATTGAAGAATATTCGCAAAAAAGGCATCGCGCCGTTCGAACAAGTGGCATCCGAAATAGATATTACCGTACGCAGGGAAAAGAAAGCGGAACAAATTGCCGCAAGCCTTTCGGAGTCGATTAAAAATGCACAATCATTCTCCGATATGGCCGTGAGCCTGAATCTGCCCGTCGAAACGGCATCGGGTATCGCATTTTCGGCGTTCTCCGTTCCCGGAGTAGGCGTCGAACCCGAATTGATCGCAGCAGCAACCGTGACGCCCGAAGGTAAAATATCGCAACCGGTTGACGGTATCACCGGCGTGTATGTGCTCACCGTAAAACAAATCACGGAACCTGAAGCGGGCGCGGTCGAACAGGCGAAGGAACGACTGTCGACCACTTACGCCAACCGCTCGATGTCCGAATCGATGCAAGCGCTTCGCAAAGCTGCCGACGTGAACGATATGCGTTCGAAGTTTTATTGATCGCCGATAAGTTTCAAGAAACAAAAAGCGCAAACGGATTTCCGTTTGCGCTTTTTTTCTGCCGAAACATTAACCTTCCGGAAAAAGTCCTTTCGGGGAAAATACTTATCCCCGTTTTCTTCGTTTTATTTCGTCGCGTATTTCGGAAGCCTGCTCGTAGTCTTCGTGGCTGACGGCCTCGTTCAGTAAATGCTCCAATTCGGGGATATCCAAAAACTGCAAACCCTCGTTTCTTCTTTTCTCGGGTTCTCGGCTCGACGATTGCTGTTGCGATTGTGTAGGCTGTTGCTGCGGCTCGTTGGCAAAAACAATGCCTGCGCGGTCGATGATCTCTTCCGTAGTGTAAATGGGGCATTGAAACCGCAGCGCCAAGGCGATGGCATCGGAAGTGCGCGCATCGAGCTCCACTTGACGAACGCCGTTATTGCAAATCAGTTTCGAATAAAAGATGCCTTCTTCCAACCGAAAGATATACACCGTTTCGAGCACGATGTTGTATTCGGTCGCAAAATTGAAAAACAGGTCATGGGTCAACGGACGCGGCGGCTTCAAACCTTCCAATTGAATAGCAATGGCTTGCGCTTCGAAACCCCCTATAATGATCGGGATACGTCTGTTCCCGTTTTCTTCGCCCAAAACCAAAGCGTATGCCCCTGTTTGTGTTTGACTGTATGAAATGCCCAACACAGTGAGTGGTACCTTTTTCATTCGCGACCTGCTTTTAATGATAAAATGTCAACCAAAACACAAACCTACACGATTTTTTCGAGAATACATTCGAATGATGACGATTTTTTTAGGTGGCATATTGATGTTGTTTCCCGGTTTACTTATCGATTCGATTTTCAATGCAATATCTCATTATAACGAAAAGCGATGATCATTTGTTCTTGTTTTTGCGGATACCCCATCGATCAATTAAGGCATTCGCAAACAGACATCGGAATACGTGTGTTTTTATGCGAATACAAATAATTCGTACTATTTTTGTTTTCTTTTAAGTTTGTGCCATTTAGCGAAC
Source organism: Bacteroidales bacterium (assembly GCA_031547815.1). GTDB lineage: Bacteria > Bacteroidota > Bacteroidia > Bacteroidales > UBA4181 > JAIRLS01. Next base: position 4,560 of record JAVBRP010000113.1, read on the forward strand.
CGGATTTTATATCGTTAATCATCAAAAAAAACAATGTTCGAATGACCCGAAAACAACTTTTCCGAAATGTCCTTTCCCGATTCGAGGAAACCATGCCGGTTGCGGAAACCGAATTGCGATACCGCACTCCCTACGAGCTTTTGGTGGCGGTGATCCTGTCGGCCC
>JAVBRP010000056.1:0-3089 GCA_031547815.1 Bacteroidales bacterium
AACGTCGGCGTGATCACCGTTCCCGACGAACGTTTGATCAAGCTGGCCGAAATCGATAATCCGCCGAGCGTTATACCCGCAACGGTCGAGATTGTCGATATTGCGGGATTGGTGAAAGGCGCGAGCAAAGGCGAAGGCTTGGGCAACAAGTTTTTGGCCAACATCCGCGAAACCGACGCCATTCTGCATGTGCTGCGCTGCTTCGACGACGACAACGTGACCCATGTCGACGGCTCGATCGATCCCGTTCGCGACAAGGAGATCATCGATGCCGAATTGCAGATCAAAGATCTCGAAACGGTGGAAGCGCGTATCGGCAAAGTGCAAAAGCAGGCGCAAACGGGCGGCGACAAAACGGCAAAACGGATATACGAGATTTTGATACAATACCGCGATGCGTTGCAACAAGGCAAATCGGCGCGTACGGTGAACCTCGATAATAAAGACGATCGCAAGTTGGCGCGCGAGTTTTTCCTTTTGACCGATAAGCCCGTGCTTTACGTCTGCAACGTCGACGAAGCATCGGCCGTAAAAGGCAACAAATATACGGAAGCTGTTCGCGAAGCGGTTAAGGACGAAAATGCGGGACTGTTGATCGTCGCCGCCAAAACCGAAGCCGAAATTGCCGAATTCGAAACCTACGAGGAACGGCAAATGTTCCTCGAAGAAATGGGTTTGGAAAAATCGGGCGTGTCGCGGCTCATCAAGTCGGCTTACGCTCTGCTCGATCTCGAAACTTATTTCACCACGGGCAAGGACGAATCGCGCGCGTGGACGTTCGTTCGGGGAACCAAAGCGCCCCAAGCCGCAGGGATCATTCACACCGATTTCGAAAAAGGATTCATCCGCGCCGAAGTCATCAAGTACGACGATTATGTACGGCTCGGCTCCGAAGCCGCTTGTCGCGATGCCGGAAAAACTGCCGTCGAAGGCAAGGAATACGTAGTGCAAGACGGCGATATCATGCATTTCCGATTCAACGTATGACCTTTTTACAATCGATTGATGTTTTTTTGATTAGCTTTGTGAAAAATCAAAAATCACCAATCGAAAATTGAAAATCAAAAATTGAAAATGATGCGGCGTCTTCGTTTTTTCAATACCACCGGCCCCTGCAATCCCGAAGATCATTATATGCTGCCTCCCGAAGAACGTCTCGTGGGAGCGCAGTTGAGTCGTTACATCTCCGATAAGCTCTATTGGGTGTTGCACGCCCCGCGGCAAACGGGAAAAACCACTTTTTTGCTGAGCTGGATGCGCGAAATCAATGCCGGCGACGAAGCGGTGGCGTGTTACGTGAGCGTGGAACGTTGTCAGGGTGTGGAAGACCCGACGCGAGCCATGCCGGCCATTTGCGATGCAATTCGCCAACGGGCCGTACGTTACACTTTTTCGGAACCGAATGCATCAACTGCAAATCCCGACAGCATGCTGAACGAAATTTTGGAAAATTGGTCGCAATTGGTCGCTCCTAAACCGCTCATCGTACTTTTTGATGAAGTAGATGTGCTTCAAGGCGATACTTTGGTCAGTTTTTTGCGACAACTGCGCGACGGTTTCGCCGGCCGCGGAGTGGGGCAATTTCCCGTTTCCATTGCGTTAGTCGGAATGCGCGATTTGAAGGATTACATCGCCGCTTCGAAAGGCGGAATACCCGTTAATCCGGGATCGCCGTTCAATATCAAAGCAGACTCGGCCGAATTGTCAAATTTCAGCAAGAATGATGTCATTAAGCTCTTTGCCCAGCGTACCGCCGAAAACGGTCAGCAAATAACATCCGAAGCCGTGGAATATGTGTACGAACTATCGTGCGGACAACCGTGGATTGTCAATTCTTTATTCATGCGTGCCACCCTCCGTATTTTAGACAGACAAAGCAGCGAAACGGTGACACTCGACCATATCGAACAAGCCCGAACGCAGATGATCGAAGCGCGCGAAACGCATTTGGATGCCTTGGCCGAACGGTTGAAAGATCCGCGCATACGCGAAATCATACAAACCATTATTATCGGCGATACAGGGCCGACATTGGATTTGACCAATCCGAACGTGCTGCTGACCATGGATTTGGGTCTTGTCAGATGGGACATCGATCACGGATTTACGATCGCCAACCCGGTGTATGAAGAAATTCTCACACGAACGCTCCATTCGGTTTATTTCGTGCAAGTTCCTTCACCCTCTTCGTGGTGTTGGCAAACACCCGACGGGCGACTCGACATGGACGCTCTTCTGCGTGAGTTTCAGGATTTTTGGCGCAACAATTCGGATGTTTGGGAACAGTGGACGGCTTATACGGAGGCTTTTCCGCATTTGCTGTTGATGGCTTTTCTGCAAAGAGTGATCAACGGGGGCGGACGCATCGAACGCGAATATGCCACCGGTCGCGGCCGAATGGATTTAGCCGTGGAATACAAAGGCGAATGGAATATTGTCGAAATTAAACTGTTACGCTCGGGCCGCACGTTCGACCGGGTGAAAGCGGAAGGGCTGAAACAGGTTGTCCGCTACCGCGATACGTTTGTTCCGCCCGTCGGCCACACGAAAAAAATCGCCGGCGTTTATCTGGTAATTTTCGACCGGCGACCCGATGCCGAAAAACCCGATTGGAACGAACGCCTGTCTTGGAGTCGCGAAGGCGACGTCACCGTGGCGGGTTGCTGATATTGCTTTGCGATCGGTATTTTTGGTTGTCTCATAAATATTTTGATTTCAAAAAACGCACATGAAATATCCATGTTCAAAAAATAAGCACCAACCGAAAATGAACATGGATATTCCATCTGACCTTTAAAATCAATTTTGTACAGATGAAACGGACAATCGAAAATCGAAAATCGAAAATCGAAAATTACTTGAAGCATCATCCCGCGGCGGCTGAATATCGATTTCTGTTTGCCTGCTGCCGCGCCGCATTTTCGGGCGGTTCCGTTTCTTATCCCGAGAATGTTCGTCCGAAAATATTCTTGGAAATCGTACAACATCACAAACTGATTCCGCAACTGTATCCTATCCTGAAAAGCCATTGCGAAAATATCCCGACCGATGTCTTACAAGGATTTCGGGAATTATTGAATCGACACAAT
>JAVBRP010000179.1:0-6662 GCA_031547815.1 Bacteroidales bacterium
CGGCCCTATTTTTGGTCGCTTTTCCGCAAACGCGACCGACGTCGATACAAGGTGGTTGTCAACAACGACATGCAAAAGGCGCAGACACGACTGATATATGCGGCTCCGTTCGACGCCCGCGTGGGTGTGATGGGGCACGAGCTGGCGCACATTCTCGATTACTCCGCAAAGTCGGGCTTGCTGGTGATGTGGACGGGAATACGCTATCTCGGGAAGAAATATCGCCGCGCGATGGAGCACAGCACCGATTCGACGGCGATTGCACGCGGATTCGGTTGGCAGTTGTACCGTTATGCATATTTTGTGCTCCGCGAAGCCGAAATTGATGATGCATATCGCACATATAAAACGGATATGTATATGAAACCGGAAGAAATTTATGAAATGATCAAAGACGAATAACCCTTAAAATCAATCGCAATGAAATAAGCATGATAATCAAAATATCACCGGCCATAATGATTATCATGCGATTACATCTGACCTTAATAAATAAATTCATATACAGATGAAAAAGTTTGCAATCGTATTATCCGGCTGCGGCGTGTACGACGGAGCCGAAATTCACGAAGCGGTGACGGCCATGTTGGCTGTCCGCAAGAAAGGGCACGGTTATCAAGTGTTTGCGCCCGACATCAAGCAACATCACGTGGTGAACCACCTGACGGGCGAAGAAATGCCCGAAACGCGCAACGTGCTGATCGAATCGGCACGCATCGCACGCGGCAATATCAAGAAATTGGCCGACTTCAAGGCTTCGGAATACGACGCCTTGCTGTTTGCCGGAGGTTTCGGCGCGGCCAAGAACCTGAGCGACTTCGCCTTCAAAGGCGAGAACTACACGGCGCTCGGAGAAGCGACCGATGCCATCAAAGCCATGCACCGGGCGGGAAAGCCTGTCGGCGCCATGTGCGTGTCGCCCGTGCTGCTCGCCGATGCCATCAAAGGCGTGGAACTGACGCTGGGAGCGCCGTGCGGTGCATCCGAAGCTGCCGAAAAACACGGAGCAAAGCATCATGTTACCACGCACGGCGAAGTGACGGTCGACCGGAAGAACCGGGTAGCCACCACGCCCTGTTACATGCTCGATGCCGACATCGCCCAAGTAGCCGACGGCGCCGACCGCATCGTAGACGAGCTGTTGAAGTTGATGTAACCGGGTCGATTCCGGGATTCACGATTCCATCAGTGAATGAACCCGGAGCTGCCGAACCGGAATGTTGTCGGTGCGATTTTATATTTTGATGCATGCTGCTTCGCGCGGCAAAACATTGCGCATTCGCTTTGCGTCTTTGCGAGAGGATAAACACGCAAAGACGGTTCTATTCTTTCACCAACACGGTCTTGGCACGATCGCAAGCGTAGACTTTTTTCAGAAAGTTGAGCACGTCATTGTATTTTTCGGGAGGCAAGGTAACATTATTGAGTTGCAAACGACGACGAACGGTAATGGTATTATTTTCTGCTGTCAATGCAAAATGATATGTCCCGAAATGTTCATTGATATTGACGGGTTGAGGCATGTTTTCTATCTTATAGCCGACGGGAACGGTAAAACTGATGACGGTGCTGTCCGAATAGCCGTTGGCGATATACACATCGTGCGTTCGGGTTCGTAAATCCCGAGGCAGCGATTTGAGTACATCCACGGGATTAACAGGAACATACATGCGGTTGCCGGTAATCGATGCGAAACGGAAAGATTCCAATTGTAAATGTTCGGTCGCCGTCGCTTGTTCTTTATCGAACGTAAGTAAATAATTGCGGACCTCCATTTCCGGGAAACCGGGGTACATCTTTTTCAGTTCATTAAGTCGCTCGGCGTTCAACACGGCGGAAGATTCATCGCGGTTATCGTATTGCGTCCCGGTGAAACGATTGGTAATATTGCCGGTTAAAGTTCCCGTCGCATCGAGTTTAAATTGCGCGACGGATTCTTGCCTGTTGTCCTCGGAACGGTAACCAACGGTGCGGGCAAGTCGGCCGCCTTCGGGAGTGCACAGTAATGCTTTTCGATTTCCGGTGAACGAACCGAGATAGCCGAACGGGACTTTGTCATCGGTACATTCCAACCATACGGTATCTCCTTCCATCGGGAGGCACAGGACAATATGGTTGCCGAACCCGGCATTGGCAAATGTTTCCGGGGGATTTTCGGGGCGTTGGTCGGCTTCTATGATGGCATAGTATGCCGATATTCCGACTGCTTCGAGCAAAACGCGGGTATAATTGCACAATGCCTTGCAGTCGCCGTACGACAATTTGTCGACTTCGGCGGCAGGCATGGGACTGATGCCTCCGGTCTTTCCCTTTTGTATGCTCACGTAACGGTTTTTTTGTTGGCAATATTCGTATATTTTGCGTGCTTTTTCGCGTGGTGATTCGATTCTTTCCGTCATTTTGCGGATGCGAGCGAGGGTTTCCTCGGGCAGTTTGCTGCGGCCTTTCAACAAATTATTGTAACACCAAAGCCCATATTCTTCCCAATCGGTGAAACGTCCTTTCATTCCGTCGATTTCGAAATCTACCGGGGCAAACATGACCCACGGGCTGATACTGTCGACCGGCGGGAGAAAAGGCTCGTCGCGCCAAGCCGGGATGTTTTCCAAAGTCCATTGCATCTGTTTTTGCTTTCCGGAAGGCAATATTTGCTCCGCGGCAGGCGTTAATCCGTGAATATTGTAACGAAGCGCAAAGTCGGCCGGTGCGACAAACCGACAAGTGCTCCGTTCCACGGCTAATCCGGGATGATTCTGCGGCCGCCACGACGGAAGAAAGAATGTTGTTTTGAAACGCATTTCGCACTCATATTCCACAGTGTAGGGCAGTGTATTGACTTGAGGGATATATCTCATCATGCGGTCGTCCTCGAACAGAGAAAACCGACTGATCATACTCAGGTCATCGAATTCGGACATTTTTAACTTCTTCAAAACATTGCCTGCGGCATCGTAAATTGTTGCTTTCAGGCTTTTTATCTGTATCAGCTTGTTGTAGGGCGCCACGATAATACCTTCGTCAACGCCTTGAAGGTTCATTACCGTGATAACGTGCCGGCGGCGGGTTTCGAACATGGAAGGAGAAACGACGGTGTGCTCGGTTTCCGATAAACGCACCACGGCATTGGCATACGGCCGAAGCGATTGCGGAATGGCGTCGGCTCTGAATGTTTTTTGTGCAAAAAGGGCGGGAGAAAGAAGAAGAAATATTACGCTCGGGGTAATAATGATCCATTGTCGGAAGAAGCCGGGTATCGATATTTTTCTCATCGGCAGAAAGATAAGCAGGTTATTTCTTTTTCGAACAGGGTTATTTTAATGATTGACTTTTTGCAACACGATATCCGCCTTATGGAGTTGTACGATTCGTGCAAATATCTCGCGCAAGGCATGATATTCGTCCGAATTGTAGACATAACGATTGGTCTTGAGCGAGGAACGTATCATGATACTGTTGCCGGCATTTTGTATATCGAAAGTAAAGCTGCCGCTTTTATCGGGAAGCATCAAGGTAAACTTCTCGGGAAGTTCGGTCACGCGATATTCGGCGGGGTACTCGAAAATAAACGTATTGGAATATGACAGCGGCGCCCCGAAGTCGACCGGATAAAGACGATCTTTCGATTTGAACGGGTTTTCCGTCCATTTGTCGAAAATAAACGGATTGAAATAGATACGGTTCATACCGAGGCTGTCGAAACCTTCGAACTCCACGTTGTAGGTTTCCGCTACCGGTTTGGTGACATCCGAGCGGTTTTCGACCTTGAAATCCTTGATGGACATGCGCGGCAAATTATTGTCCGTATCCTCGATGTATTCCTCCTCGGAGTTGAACGATGCGATCTTTTTACGCTTGAGAAGGGCTTCATAATCGGACGAAATAATCTTGACATCGCCTTTAAGCGTTCCGTTCGATTCGAGTTTCAACAACAAAGTGGTTTGCTGTTTCAGTTCTCCTTGCGGAAGAATGTCCATCCAATACGATTCTTTGGGATTAAGCACGCGCCCGATGCCGTTCATGCAGCGTATGGGTAACATCCCGAAAGGCAGATAAGGGTCGGATGCATCGAGCATATAAGCTTTCGAATTGATGCTTACGCGACAAAACACATAATTGAAATCACTCAGCACCGGATAAAGTTCCACGGGCAAACCATTCTCGCGGGTGGAACAAAGTACGGGTTCGGCATCGAATCCGTAAGCTTGCAGTGCGGCAATCAGCGATAGATTGATGTCGCCGATGTTGCCCGTCTTTTCTTCATACGCTTTTTTAATGCCGTTTTCGCTGTACTTTCCGTAATATCCGTTCCACTTATAATATTTCTTTATAAAATCGAAGATGATCGTCGCCCTTTGCATCGGTTCTTGAGCAACGGCCAACAACGGATCGAGATCTTCCTTGAAAGTTTCCTTGCCGCGTTTGAGCTGTTTGCCGAAACGAGACTCGTTGCGCAATTCGATTTCCACGTCTTTCCACGTCTTGGTGATTTTCGTCACGTTGCCGTCGAAACGTCTGATCTCCGACAATTCGAATTGTACGGACGAGATGAAATTCTCGGGCGCCGTCATATAATCCTCTTTCACAAATGCGGGAATATTCATCATGCCGTAACAAAGCACCACGCAGTGGGCCTTTGCCAAACCTTTGACGACACAATCTCTTTCAATTTCGTCTTTGTTGATATCCAGCTTCAGAAATCCTTTCAGTGCGATGTTGTAAATATAATTGCCGGGAATTTCTGCCGTATAAATACTTTCGAGTTTGGGAATATCGCTTTGAAAATCCCATTGCCGGAAATTAAAGACAAAAGGAGATGTGATCTCGTACTTCACTTCGACAATGCTTCCTTCCCGAACGTCGGGCATGGTGAATTTAATCAGGTCGACATACTTGTGCAGGTTTTCGCGAAAAATATTTTTACGTTCGAGTTTTACCGATGTCAATCGGCCCTCGGGGTACGAAAAAGTCGACGCTTCTTCGAGACGGAAAGTTTCTTCACTGCTGTCCTGCTTGCGTACAGGGATTTCGAAATTGGCATGTTTCACGCCGTCCTTATTCAATATTTTAATACGTACATGATAGTTGAAAACCAATTTGTACGTTTCCTTGTCGATACGCGCCCTGCCGAATTCGCGCAATACCACGGCCGTAGCGGTGCTGTCGCCGGCATAGGCTTTCAAATTGATATCGGGCATTTTAATATCGCCGAAAGTGAAATCTTCGCATTGGGCATGAAGATAAGATGCAGTAAACGCGTACAGCAGGCAAATAACCATAATCTTTTTCATTTTCTCTCATTTATTGATGCGGTGCATTTTGAAAAATTCAGTTGTCACAAATATAAAGCAAAAAACAATACCTGTTTCGAAATAATTTGCAGAAAGGATATCGATACCTCACTCAGCCGAGCTTTGCACATTCACATTTTTCCCGCATTGCGTCTTTGCGCCTTTGCGAGAGGATAAACACGCAAAAACAAAGTGCAAAATTAAACCGTGCGAAGTATAAACATACTGCGATATATTACCGGATTGCAGCAGGACTGCATGTTTACGGAAATTGCGTTGGCGATGCGCGCACGTTCGACCGGGAAGTCGGTTCCCGTAAGCGCGTGAATACGAATGATTCACATCTCCGGGATAATTCAAGCCGGTATACGTTTCCTGTTTTTGCGTCTTCATTTCGTCCGGACATCGGGCGGGCGTTCCGTTCATCCCTTTTTTTCGGCCGTTCGTCAAAAAGATAAAAAAATACTTTCCGAATTGTTTGGGGAAAACAAAAACTTGTTTAGTTTTGCAACCGTTTAATCGATCCCAAAATCTTGATCCAAAAAATGTCTTTTTTTCTTACAAATACACTCGTTGTAATCCGCTCCGACAGCGGGTTTGGCATGCATCTTGCAGAGAGAGAGAGAGAGAGAGAGAGAGAGAGAGAGAGAGAGAGAGAGAGAGAGAGAGAGCACACACACCGGCCGAACATTAATAAGCGACGCATGTATACTCCATAAAAATATTTTTCAAAAAACCGATAGAGCCGCGACATTGTTTTTATGCAATGTTGCGGCTTTTTTATTTTATATTTATTAATCCATTAAAACAAAATAAGATGGCAGACACAAGTCAAATTCTCAATGTGTTGCTTTTCGACCACACATTGACCCCCGAGCCGGGCGATTATACCGGCAAGGTAAAGTTGAACGGCACGTGGCATAACCACCATATTGCCAAACAAATAGTAGCGCAACGCTCGGAATATCGCTATGATACCATTTTGAGTATCCTCAACATGGCGGACGACATCAAACGTACCGGTATCGCTACGGGCCACAGTATCATCGACGGCGTTTCGCAGATGCGCCCGGCTGTAAACGGCGTATTCAAGGGCAAAGGGGGGCAATTCGACCCTGCGCTGCAATCCAAGTGCGTGATCATGACGCCGGCGCCCGAAATGCGCAAGGCGATGGAAGTATCTAAGGTGGCAGTACTTGGAGTAGCTCCCACCGGGCCGGTGATCAACAGCGTAGAAGACGTATACACCGGGGCGGAAGATTCGATGATGACTCCGGGCCGCAACCTGCGCATATACGGGCAGAGGCTGCGTATAGCAGGAGATGACGGCGCCGTGGTGGGCGTGTGGTTTGTACAGGCCGACGATGAAAACGC
>JAVBRP010000201.1:0-4820 GCA_031547815.1 Bacteroidales bacterium
AAACGACACCGCAAATTTGCTCTCTTGCGTCGTTCGCTTCTGCGGCTTCGTCGGATATTGAACCGCCGTTAGCCACGGTTTGAAGCAGATCGTATTGCATACAACTCGATATAAGATTCACCACTTCTAAAAATAAGACAACCCATATCAAGATGATTGCGTTTCGGGCGCGTTGATCGTTAGGTTTTAATTTTTCCATTTTATTATTTGTATCCGCTTATCTCTATTTTTTCTCGCTTTTCCCGCCTCTGCCCGACATCGAATTTTCGTACTTAGCCACGAGGGTATTCATTTCGGCGACCACGCCCTTGTAGGCTTCCTTCTTGGAGGGCAAATCGGCATAGCCGTTGATGGCGTTGACAATCTGACGGTATACCGGGTCGGTCTGCTTGCGGACGACGCTCATCGAGGGCGACTTGACGGTTTGCAGCGTGGCGACAATTTCGCGGCATTCTTTTTCGAGGGCGATGAACAGGCGGTTGGCCTCCATCAGAGCATCCACGATATCGCGGGCGCCGATGGCATCCACCTCGTCGCGGTGCGCTTCGAGCTTGTTGCCCAAAGTGGTGAGCATGGCGCTCTCGGTATTTTCGGCCAACTGCGTGGGGTTGCCCACTTCCTTGAGCACTTTCATCACCCGTTGGGCAATGTCGTATCGCGGATCTTTCTCGTCATAGATGATAGACTTCACATAATTGAAAAGTTTGCCGTGCAATTTGTCGCGATAGCTGTCCGCGTCGTTCTTTTCGCGTATCTTCTCGTTGCCTCTCTCGACGGCCAGGGCCGTTTCTTCGGCATCCAGGCATATTGCAAGCTCCGCATACACCGGGCCGAGGTTTTCCGGGTCGATATTGTACTTCAAAAAAATGGCATAAGCGCTGCCGATAAACTGGAAATGTTCGGGATTGCGCAGGTTGTTGGAATTAATTTTGTTAATCATGGCATCTGTTTTTTTTTGATTTGTTAATGAAAAGAAAATTTAATCGCTCAATAAATTTCGGAAATGTAAAATCCGGTAAAATATGTCATCAGAAAATTCTGAAAGGGCAAAATATGCTCGGGAAGCACTTTCAGAACTTTCTGATGAGGCATCTTTGATAAAATACATCGTCAGAAAATTCTGAAAGGGCAAAATCCGGCAAAATGCGCATTCAGAAAGTTCTGAAAGGGTAAAATATCATCGGGATACCTTTCCAAAATATTTTGGAACGACCGGTTCCCGGAAGTTATGAGATAACAGCAAACAAAGCTCATTGCAGTACAATTAAAAAACAAAAAATCGATGCGTTTTCCTTTATAGCCGATATTGAGATCGCTTAATGCAACCGTCAAAATTTTTTATGCCTGCAAATGTAGTATAATATTTCAAATAAAACCCGACGCCCGTTATTTTTCTCTCATTGTGCCTTTGCGAGAGAGAATATTCACGCAAAGACGCCAAGTGCGCAAAGCACAACCGGGCTTGCCCGCCCGGTTGAACGGTCGGGCAAGCCCGGCGAAGAAGTTTTCGAGATTTTCCGAAACGCGCTTAAAATTACTGCTTGTTCTTCAAAATATCGCGTATTTCGGTCAACAGCGTTTCTTCTTTCGTAGGCCCTGCCGGAGCAGCGGGCGCGGCTTCTTTCTGACGATTGAACTTGTTGATGGTTTTTATCAACAGAAAGATCGAAAAAGCGATAATGATGAAATCGAATACGGTTTGCAGAAAATTGCCGATGTTCAACGTCACCGCAGGTTTTACCACTTGTCCGGCTTCGATGACCGCCTGGTGCAGATTGATCTTCCATTCGGTAAAATTGACGCCGCCCACCAGCATTCCGATGGGAGGCATGATCACGTCCGACACCAGCGACGATACTATCTTACCGAACGCCCCGCCGATGATGATACCGATAGCCATATCCAATACATTGCCGCGCATGGCGAATGCCTTAAATTCATTTAACCACTTCATGTTTTGATATTTTGAGTTATGAAATCAATAAAATTTGAAACAACAAAAGTAATAAAAAGTTTATATTGAATCGGAGGTTAAAAATAAAAGGAGGCCCTGTTTTTGACTGAGGAACATTGGCGCAAAATATTTTCGCCCGCTTTCTAAATTAAATCACTACATTTGTGATGAATTATTTTCTTTTGTAACAACAATCCGTACGATTCCCGTGTTTTGCCCTGTATGTATTTGAATCATCAAGAAATCGTAACACATTCATTATTGAGACCGCTCCGAAAAGTCTCTTTTGCTCTGTTTTCACCCCTGACCCCTAAAGAGGTGATAACTGAAAATCAAACTTTCGACACATCCTCATTCCCAAAACAAACACCATGAACACTTTTAAACTTTTGACTTTTGCGTTGCTTGCGGCGACGTGTGTTTCCTGTAACCGGCAACAAAAGGCCGATGTTTTTGTCGAAGCGGAAAGCTTTTCCGATAAAGGCGGCTGGGTTGTCGACCAACAATTTACGGACTTGACGGGTTCGTCGTATCTGATGGCGCACGGCATGGGACGCCCCGTGGCCGACGCTTCCGCAACGGTTGAGTTTCCGAAAACGGGAACATACCGCATGTTTGTCAGAACCTATAATTGGACATCGCCGTGGACGGACGAAAAAGGCCCGGGTAAATTCCAAGTGACGATTGACGGGAAACTTGCGGAAACCGTGTTCGGCGACACCGGCAACGGCTGGTTTTGGCAGGACGGCGGAAAAGTGAACATCGACAATAAGAAAGCGCAAATTGCGTTGCGCGACCTCACGGGGTTCAACGGCCGTTGCGACGCTTTGTACTTTACCCGCGACACTGCGTTCGTGCCGCCGGCCGACCTGCAAGCGACGGCCGATTTTCGCATCCGGCAAACGGGAATCAAGCCGAAAAACGGCGGCAAATACGATTTGGTGGTTGTCGGCGGAGGCATTGCGGGAATATGCGCGGCGGTGTCGGCGGCGCGCTTGGGCTTGAAAGTCGCATTGATACACGACCGGCCGGTGCTCGGCGGGAACAACAGCTCGGAAGTGCGCGTTCATCTCGGCGGGCGCATCAGGCTGGAGCCTTATCCCGAACTCGGCGGCATCGTCAAGGAGTTAAGCCCGTTGAAAGGCGGCAATGCCAAGCCCGAAAGCCAATACGAGGACGCTAAAAAACACGATTTGGTGGATGCCGAACCCGGAATCGCTCAATTTCTGAATTATCGCGTTTACGCAACAACCGCCGAAGGATCGAAAATTATATCGGTGACGGCCAAACATATCGAAACGGGCGAGGAATTGATTTTCTCCGCTCCGCTTTTTGCCGATTGCACCGGCGACGGCACCGTGGGCGTCTTGGCGGGCGCCGAATATTTGATGGGACGCGAATCGAAAAGCGAATACGACGAACCGACGGCTCCGGATCATGCCGACAAAATGACCATGGGCAGCTCCGTGCAATGGTATTCGGAAGAAAAACCGGAACCGGCGGCATTTCCCGTTTTCAAATACGGCGTCGATTTCAACGAAGAGAACGCCCAAAAGGTAACTATGGGCGAATGGACTTGGGAAACGGGAATGAATTTCGACCAAATCAAGGATTTCGAATACATTCGCGATTACGGCTTGATGGTGGTGTTTTCCAACTGGTCGTTCCTGAAAAACGAATATTCGGAAAAAGACAAATACGCAAACCGCAACCTCGCCTGGGTGGCTTACATTGCGGGAAAACGCGAATCGCGCCGCTTGTTGGGCGATTACGTACTCAAGGAACAAGACATTGCCGATCACGTTTTCTATCCCGACGGCACGGCATCCACTTCGTGGAGCATCGACCTGCATTATCCCGATCCGAAAAACACCGAACAATTTCCCGGACACGAGTTCAAATCCATCGCAAAACATCAAGTTATTTACCCTTACCCGATTCCCTACCGTTGCTTCTATTCGCGCAACGTGGACAATCTGTTCATGGCGGGCCGCAACATCAGCGTGACGCACGTGGCGCTCGGAACCGTGCGGGTGATGCGCACTACGGGGATGATGGGCGAAGTGGTCGGGATGGCCGCTTCCGTGTGCAAACAACACAACGCCCTGCCGCGCGATGTCTACGAAAAATATTTGGATGAGTTGAAACCGTTGATGAAAAAAGGCGTCGGGAAAACGGGAACCGAAAATTATCCCGATTACAACCTCGGCGGAACGCTGAAAGAAAAGAAAATGAAGCATTAAGTAGTTGCCGGTTTTCGATTGTACGCCACAATGTTTGCGGGCAATGTATCCGTGCCGGGCAAAAAAGGCAAGCATAATTGGAATTGTGCTTGCCTTGACGGAGTTACCGGCAATTGCCGGCAGCGTATTATGAGAATACAAAAATAATTGGGGCAAGGACAAAAATGTTGTATTTTTGTTTGTAAAAAACAAAAAAGTATTTTGTTAATTACAAATCGATTAACAAAATGATACTTACGAGGTTTTAGGGATATTAAAAAATAAAATGACATGAGAATTGAAGAAGAAGATGTTGTTGTAACCGATCCGCCCATCGGCTATAAAATGCGCCGGATGCGCGACATTGTGGGAGGAAAACAGGAAAAAATCGCTATCGAACTCGGCGTGACGCAACAATGCATATCGGAGTGGGAAAGAAGCGCTTCAATAAAGAAGACAACATTAGACAAATACGCCAAAGCAATCGGGGTTACCTCCGAGGCGATTATCAACTTTGACGAAAGAGCGCCCATGCAGTTTTTCACGAATTGCACCAATAGCGGCCATAATGCTAATAATGGCCCATTTAACAATAATAATGTTTCTCCGGAATTGATTGAAATGCTGGAAAAATTTCTCAATGA
>JAVBRP010000316.1:0-13908 GCA_031547815.1 Bacteroidales bacterium
AACCGATCAGTCCCACTTTTACTTTGTTGCTCGGCGCTTTTTGCCCGAACACTTCGGATAAACCTCCGGATACAAAAGAAGCCGACCCTAAAGCGGCCGCTCCGACCAAAGTGTTTTTCAAAAAATTACGTCTTTCCATAACGATTGATAATTATTTGGTTTGTTATTGTTTGTTGCTTTTTCGGGTTGACCTATCAGGTTTTAGAAACCCAATAGGATTCCGAACTACACTTTCGGTAATTTCCACGGCGAACGGTACTTCGGGATCAAATAACTGTTCGCATCCTTATCGTTAGTGAATTTTGTGCCGTCCCACACCAATTTTTTACCCGTCCGATAAGCAATATTGCCCAATTGCGAAAATTTGGCGATATGCGCTCCTATTTCGGCGCTTGCGTTGGTGTTGCGGTTTCGGCTTTTGATGCATTCCAAGTGGTTCTTTACGTGCAGGTTCAAACCGCCTCCGCCGTAAGGCTTGTTGAGCAGAACGGCTTCCATGCGCGCCGTTTTGTTGACCGTTTCGGGAATCACTTCCCAACCGCCGCGATTGAGCACCAGCGTACCGTTTTCGCCCACAAATCCCAGTCCGTGATTGCGTCCGTAATAACCGTCGTCGATACCGATGGCATGATCCCAAAAAACGGTAAATCCGTCAAAGGTATAGACCGTTTGCAGCAAATCGGGCGTTTCGCAGGCGTCGTCGGGGTATCCGAACTTGCCGCCCGACGCCATGATGTTTTGCGGCGCTTGCACGTTCATCGCGTAAAGCGCGTAATCCAGCAAATGCACGCCCCAATCGGTCATCAATCCGCCCGCGTAGTCCCAAAACCAGCGGAATGTGAAATGAAACCGATTGCGATTGAACGGCCGTTTCGGAGCGGGGCCGAGCCACATGTCGTAATCGACGCCGGCCGGAACGGGTTCGTCGGGTCGCACGGGAATGGACGGGCACCAGCCTTGATAGGAGAACACGCGTACCGTACGGATTTTCCCCAATTTTCCGGATTGAACGAAAGCGACGGCGTCCTGCCAATGCGGGTCGCTGCGTTGCCATTGCCCCACCTGCACCACGCGGTTGTAGCGTTGCGAGGCTTTCACCATCAGGTTGCATTCCTCGATGCTGTTGCCGATCGGTTTTTCGCAATACACGTCTTTCCCGGCTTCGCACGCCGAAACCATTTGCAGGCAATGCCAATGGTCGGGCGTCCCGACGATGATCACGTCAATGTCTTTGTTATCGATCAGCTTTCGCCAATCTTTGACCAATTGAGCGGGCTTCTTGCCCGATTTCTTTTCGACATCGTCGGCGCGTTTGTTCAACCACTCGTCGTCGATGTCGCATAGCGCGATGCATTCTACTTCGGGGTTACCCAAAAAAGCGTTCAGATCGCTCCAGCCCATGCCTTTGCATCCGATCAATCCTACGCGGATTCTATCGCTCGGCGCTGCGGTTCGGCCCATTCCGTACAACGATCGGGGAACGGCAGCCGCACCTGCTCCGATGACGGCTGCTTGATACAGAAAATCTCTGCGCGTGCTCATAATTTGAAGGTTTTAGCGGTGAATATTTGAGGTTTTGTTTGTTTTTTGCCCCTAAATCCACTAAAGGGGACTTTCGCAAAGCGCGGTATGCAAAAAATCCCTTTAGGGTCGGGGTAAAAAAGATTAACTTTTTATATTGTGAAAAACGTTTTGAACATCTTCGTCTTCATCAAATTTGGCCAACAGTTTTTCGATTTCTTCGGTTTGTTCTTCGGTAAGTTCCTTGGTGTCGAACGGTATGCGTTCAAATTCGCAACTAACCACTTCAAATCCTTTATCTTCCAAATACTTCTGCAAAGCGCCGTAAGAATTGAATTCCGCATAAATAACGATCTCGCCGTCTTCCGCAAAAATCTCGTCGACGCCGAAATCGATCAAATCGAGTTCGAACTCTTCCAAATCGAGTCCTTCTTTTTCTTTTACTTTGAAAACGCATTTGCGTTCGAACATGAAATCGACCGAACCTGACGTTCCCAACGAACCGTTATATTTATTGAAATAGCTGCGAACATTGGCTACCGTTCGCGTAGGGTTGTCGGTGGCGGTTTCCACCATGATGGCAATCCCGAAAGGGCCGTATCCTTCGTAAACCACTTCTTTGTAGTCGGCTTGATCTTTCGATGTCGCTTTTTTGATGGCCCGCTCCACGTTTTCTTTCGGCATGTTGGCCACTTTACTCATTTGCACCAACACGCGCAAACGGGGATTGGTTTCGGGATCGGGGCCTCCTTCTTTTACCGCTATGGTAATGTCTTTACCCAACTTGGTAAATGTTTTGGCCATATTGCCCCATCTTTTCATTTTGCGGGCTTTCCGATATTCAAATGCTCTTCCCATTAAAATATTTAAAATCTGTTATTTATTTTTATTTTTTACTTGAATCTTCTCTGATCAATCGCCATATTGTATTACGATATTGCCATAACAGGGAACAAAATAATCCCAAAACGGCCATAACGATACCGAATATCAAAATGTAGTGCAACACCGGATTTTCTTCTTGCGACAGCGGCGTAAAATCCTGCATCACGACGATAATTTCGTCGGAAATATCGCGGTCTCTTTCCAACCTCTGTTTCCGTGCGTACAAATCCAATACTTCCTCATGAAATAATTTAATTTCAGGCTCATTGCCCATGAAAACCATTTGCAGGTTATCGGTTTTAAAGCCCTTCCGAAATTGCGAACGTTGCAAACTGTCTATTTTTCGTATCTCGGATTCTATTTCGGCGATCAACTGCTTTTTTTGATCGCGATCTATCCGGTACAGTTCCTTGATGTAGGTGTTGCTGTTGATGTATCGGAATAAACCGTTGCGCAACGACGGCAGAATATTTTCGTCGAACACGCCCACCTTTAAATAAATGAACGACGGAACGCGCAATTGATTGGTGTCTTTAGGATTGTAGATTTCTTTAAAATCGATGAAATCCGGTTTTCCGTCCTTGTTGAGATCTATTCCGTAAAAAGCTTTGACACTTTGAACCGACTTCGCTTCTTCTTCCGTGATATTCAAAAAATTAGCCAAAAGCGTCGGTTTTCCGGTCAATAGGTTCAATTTATTCACGTGATCGATCACCACGCTGTTGTCCAACCCGCCAGTATTTCCTTCCAAAAAAGATGAATAATAAGGTTTGGAAAGGCCGTACCACGCATATCCGATCAATGCTCCGATTATGGCGAAAGCCGCGATCCACAGCGATTTGCGGATCAAGAAAATAATGACGGATACGATAAAATCTTTGATGCCGATGACAAATTTCACAAAAGCATTCCACATTCGGGAACAAAATTCGAAAATATCTATTTCGTCATTCGACTGATTCTCTTTTTTTTGAACGTCGGATTCACTCATTGGTGTTTGCTTGTTTTAATGAAGCCTCAAAAGTAAAAAAGTTTTTTCAAAATTGTGCTATTTTTCGATGCGAACGCGCGCATCGACCACCGTAATGTCATGTTCGGTAGCCAGCAACGGATTGATGTCCAGTTCTTTTATTTCGACGGCGAATCGAACCAGCGAGGATAACCGTACGATGGTTTCGGCAAACTTGTGTTCGTTCACGCCTTTTTGTCCGCGCGCTCCCTGTATGATT
Source organism: Bacteroidales bacterium (assembly GCA_031547815.1). Taxonomy (GTDB): domain Bacteria; phylum Bacteroidota; class Bacteroidia; order Bacteroidales; family UBA4181; genus JAIRLS01. Next base: position 3,636 of record JAVBRP010000316.1, read on the forward strand.
TTGTAGCCTTTCAACGAGCGGATCATCGAATATGCTTCGTGATAGCTCAAAGGCGCCAACCCGGAAGCTGCGTCGCCCAGCACTTCGACGAAAATGCCGCCCAACCCGCACAGGATCACGTGGCCGAAACGCTCTTCGTACTTCGCGCCGATAAACAGTTCCGTGCCCGAAAGCATCGGCTGCACCATCACCGCTTTTACTTCGGGCAACTTCATCATGCGGTCGAACTCGAATGCGAGATGCCCCTCCGTCTTGATATTCAGCACCACCCCGCCGATATCCGATTTGTGTACGAGGCCTACGACCTTCATCACCACGGGAAACCCGACGGAACGGACATATTCGATGACGGCTTCTTTATCGGTCGAAACCAATTCGGGAACCACATTGATGCCGGCGGCAGTCAACAGTCGGCGAACGTCATCGGGAGCAGCAAAGCCGGGTTCCAGCCGATCGACGATCCTGCGGATGGCCGCAACATCGACGCCGCGCAACACGGGATTCGCCGATTCGGGCTTCGGCGTATTGAGCACTTTGGCAACGGCCGTTCCGAGGGTCACTTCGTCGGAAAAATTAACGTGTCCCTTTTCCGTAAAGAATTTTACTTCCTCACTTGCGGTGAATATCGACGGAAGTATCGGAAATATCGGTTTGCGGCAATCGATCATTTTCCGGTGCAGCACTTCGTAAGCATCGAATATTCTGACCAAGCCGGGTGTTCCGAAAATAACCATCATGCCGTCCACTTCGTCGAACCGATTTTCGCAGTAATCGATAACGGTGGCCAAATGTTGCGCGGTTCCGGTGGCCAACATGTCGATCGGATTCGCGGCGGACGCGCCCGGCAACAATTGTGCTTTCAGCTCGTCGGCAACGGGGCCTTCCAATGTGGGAATGTTGATATGTCCCCGCTCCAAAGCGTCGGTAAGCATCACGGCGGGGCCGCCCGCGTGGGTGATAATCGCCATTCGTTTGCCTTTCAGCTCTTTTAAGGTAAAAATAGCGGTAACAATGGTCAATTCCTCGCGGCCGTTGCAACGGACAATGCCTGCTTTGCGGAACAGCGCTTCTACGGCCGAATCGGACGAGGCCAACGCGCCCGTATGTGATTGCGCCGCGCGGCTCCCGGCTTTCGACGTTCCGGCTTTGATGGCCGCTATCTTGCATCCTTTGTTGACAAGCGACGTGGCGTGAAACAGGAAAGCGTCCGGGTCTTTGATGCTTTCGACGTAGATCATCTTGATCCGCGAACTTTTTTCGGGATCGAAAGTTTCGTCCAAATATTTAAGCACGTCTTCCACACCCGTTTGGGCCGAATTGCCCACCGAAAAGATCGACGAGAATCGCAGTCCTTTAGACAGGCCCGATTCGAGAATAAATACTGCCGTTGCTCCGGAACTTGAAATCAGATCGCATCCTTGTGCGTCCAACGGCGGAACGGGAAGCGTAAAGATTGACGAGTGGTGCAGCGTGAGCACGCCGGTACAGTTAGGTCCGATCAGGCATCCGCCGACGGCGTTGACGGCGTCAACCATTTCTTTTTCCAAGTGTGCGCCTTCGGGACCGGTTTCGCTGAAGCCCGCGGAAATAACGATGAATGCGCGTGTGTTCTTGGTTTGCGCCAATGTGCGTACCACTTCGGGGCAGGCGGCGGCGGGAACGGCCAAAACGGCCAAATCGACATCGGGCAAAAGTTCCGGCGAACGGTAACTCTTCACGCCTTGCACTTCGTCTTCGCCGGGATTGACCACATATAAATCGCCGGCAAAACCGCCGTCGAGGATATTTCTCAGCAGCCGTCCGCCCGGTTTCCCCGTTTGGTTTGAGCCGCCGACAACGGCAATGCTGCGCGGGTGGATCAAATATTCGTTGACCATGATTGTGATGATTTGGACTTTCAAATATATGCAAAAATCCGACAGATATACGATTGTATTTTCGAATTGCCGTATTCCAAAGCAGAGCGACGTTCGGTCGAAGTTGCACCTCGGTCGAATTTATGCCGGCAGGCTCAGCCTGTTGAGATATAAGGGACGAAGTACAACCTCGTCCCAACTTGCGGATTTTTATTCCGAAATGAAATCCGAATAATTATCACGGTTAATAACCGCAAAAAGTGCATCGGGATAAGCGGATGCAAATGCGCCCGGCGTTTTAGCGTGTTTGCTGCCCCATTTGAATTCGTACGCGGAAACCCGACCGGATGTTATTTCGAGCAAATCAATTTCCTGACCGTCATACGTGCGCCAAAAATAGAACTCTTTGCCTTGTCCGAAATATTGATTCATCTTGATTCGTTCGCCGATCAAATAACATTCCCACAATGCGCCGACATCTTGTCTGAAAGTCAACGAATCGAAATTTCCGATAACGGCATTCCGAATTCCAGGATCGTAGAAATACCACTTTGCGGCTTTGGATATTTCTTTTCGAAGATTTCGGGAATATGCGCTCAATTTGTAGATAATGAACACTTGAGACAGCAAATCCAGATATTTTTCGACGGTGTTGCGGCTAAGCCCCAACTGTTGTCCCAATTCGTTGTACGATACTTCTTTCCCTGTTTGATAGGCAATCAAACGCAACAGGTCGCGCATCTTTGAGGCATTTTTAATTCCATCGACGGCCAAAATATCTCTCAACAAATACGCATGGACGATTCCTTGAAGATATTCTTTCTTCATCTCGTAGTTCGACATGGTAACTACTTCGGGATAAGAACCGTATATCAGCCTGTCTTCCAAGTTTTTCAGCGTATCCGCCGGGGTTTCCGTTGCGGAAAGTTCCTTTTGACAAAACGGATAGATATAATATTGATAACTTCGCCCCACCAACGGTTCTCCCGCTTTGTTCAATAAATCGAACGAGGACGAGCCGCTTGCGAGTATCGTCAGTCCGCTGAACTCGTCGATCATCAGCTTCAATTTCAGCCCTATATCCGGTATGCTTTGCGCTTCGTCAATCGCCAACAACTTTACATCCTGCAACCAACGCCGGTAATTGGTTACCGAACGCGGTTCAAGCAACGATAATGTATCGTAGTCTTCGCCGTTCAATAATAACGACTTGCCTCGAAATTGTTGCAGAATATGTTTGATAAGCATCGTTTTGCCGACACGTCGCGCACCAAACACCAGAATCGCTTTATTGGTTTTTAATCGGGCATGAATCCGATCTTCCAAAAGTCTTTGTATCATACCTATTTCGGATTTATTCCGGCAACAAAGGTATTATTTTATTCGATAAAGAGATCAATTTATCGGTATATTTTTTAATATAAATATATTTTTAATCATAAAATGTTGATTTTATTATTCTATTTGCTGTAAACATTATGAATATAAATTGCCATTTTATAGTAATATGATATATGAAATAGATAATTTACTATTAATATTTTCAATCCATTGAATAAATTAATAGTAATTTGTTCAATGAGCCGAAAAATAAGGTGTTTTCGGAAGCAAGTTTTGTGTTATTGATTCTTATTGAATGTGCATTCGAAAGGCAGGCGGTTCACGATCGATCGGCCCAGCGTCACCTGATCGGTATATTCCAACTCGTCGCCGATGGAAACGCCTCGGGCCAAAGTGGAAATAACGACAGGTAAGTCCTTCACTTTGCGATAGATGTAGAAATTGGTCGTATCGCCTTCCATAGTAGTGCTCAGCGCCAAAATGATTTCCGCTACTTTTCCCTCGGCGACTTTTTGTTCCAGCGATTCAACGGTCAGATCGGAGGGACCGATCCCGTCCATCGGCGAAATGACGCCGCCCAACACGTGGTAAACGCCTCGGTATTGCCCCGTATTTTCGATCGACATTACGTCGCGGATCGTTTCCACCACGCAAACCGTTGTTTGGTCGCGATGCGGATCGGAGCAGATTTCGCAAACTTCGGAATCCGACAAGTTATGGCAACGGATGCAATAGCGCACCTCACTGCGCAGTTGTATCACCGCTTGGCCGAATTGCTTCACCGACTCTTCCTCCTGCTTGAGCAAATGCAACGCCATCCGCAAAGCGGTTTTCTTGCCGATTCCCGGCAATTTCGAAAATTCGTTGACTACGTTTTCGAGAAGTTTGGACGAATAAAGTTGTTGGTTCATTTCGCAAAGATAATATTTTATCGGATTTGCACGCAGGTAACAATCATTTGTTTATGCAGGAAAATATCCGTAAAAACCATAAAATTTATTTGCAAATCGATTTATTTTTTTATTTTTGCATACCTCCTTGAAACCCATCCGCGTGAGAGGAAAAGTTTCATCATCATCAAAACATAAATGACCGTCAGTCCGACCATTATCATCTTAGTCGCTTCCCTCCTGTTGTTCGTAAGCGTGTTGGTAAGCAAAACCGCCAACAAGACGGGTTTGCCTGCTTTGGCCTTGTTTCTGCTCATCGGAATGCTGGCCGGATCGGACGGGATCGGGAAAATTTCGTTTGACAGTCCGCAAACCGCTCAATTTCTCGGAATCATCGCTCTCTGTTTTATCCTTTTTTCGGGCGGGTTGGACACCAAGTTCGATCAGGTAAAGCCCATCTTGTGGCGCGGCGTCACCTTGTCTACATTGGGCGTGCTGATCACTGCGCTCAGCCTGGGCGTTTTCGTGTATTGGGTGACCGATTTCGGGTGGACGCTGTCCTTATTATTGGGGTCTATTGTTTCTTCGACGGACGCGGCAGCGGTGTTTGCTATTTTCAGAAGCAAAAGTACCGGATTGAAGCGAAATTTACGTCCTTTGCTTGAGTTGGAAAGCGGAAGCAACGACCCGATGGCCTATTTTCTCACGATCACTTTCATTTCGCTGATCGGGCAGCCCGAAACGTCCGTATGGTCGATGGTACCGATGTTCCTCAAAGGCATGTCTCTCGGAGCGTTGATGGGCTTCCTTATCGGACGGCTCACGGTTCGCATCATCAACAAGGTCGGCTTGTATGTCGAAGGTTTGTATCCTGTGTTGACCATTGCCATGATGTTTTTCAGTTATTCGTTTACCGAATTCATCGGCGGCAACGGTTTTTTGGCGATTTATATTTCGGGATTGATTTTGGGAAACAGCAACTTTATTCATAAACGGAGTTTGCTGAAATTTTACGACGGCTTTGCCTGGCTGATGCAGATTTTGATGTTCATCACCTTGGGATTGCTGGTGTTTCCTTCACAGATGGCGCCTATCATCGGCATAAGCCTTTTGATATCGATGTTTTTGATGTTGGTTGCGCGCCCGTTAGCCATGTTTCTATGTCTTTGGCCGTTCAAGATGTACTACAAAGACCTCATTTTTGTGTCGTGGGTAGGGTTGAAAGGCGCGGTACCCATCATTTTTGCCACCTATCCGATGGTTGCCGGTGTCCCGAATGCCGACACGATTTTCCACATCGTGTTCTTTATCACGTTGACATCCTTGCTGCTGCAAGGGACGACGCTGTTCAACTTCGCCAAGCGCCTGAAATTGACCATCCCCGAAGGGAAAGCAAAAAAAACGGTGCTGGAATTCGATTCGGACAACATCAAGTCTGTTTTGGAAGAGATCACGGTAGAACCCGATTTCCGATGCGTGAACCAAACCATTGTCGACATGGAATTGCCCAAAACGGCGCTTATCGTGATGATCGAGCGCGAAGATAAGTATTTCACTCCCAACGGCAGTACCGTCATCGAGCCGGGCGATCGCTTGACGATTTTAGCCGACTCGAAAGCCAACTTGGATGTGACTTTCAATGCGTTGAAAGCATAATTCTTCATTCATCATTTTTCATTTTTACGGTTATGAATAATCAAATTTGGTTAATGACATCGGCGTTCAAGCCTTTTTCGCTTGACGAAATCATTGTGAAAGCAAAAGAGATTGGCGCGCAAGGCTTGGAAATATGCGTTTTTCCGCGCGGCGGTTTGCGTAGCGATCATGTGGCAACCCATCTCGACTATGAGACGTTCGGTCCCGACCAAGCGAAAAGGCTTTTGGAGCAATTCGAAACCGAAGGACTTCGTTTTTCTGTAGGTTCGTACGAGAATATCATCGGAGGCGATCCCGAAGAAAGGATCGTCAATCAAAACCATTTGCTGAAGCTGATCCGCATGGCGCACTTGTGCGGCGGCGACGCCAACGACGTGAAAGTAGGCACTTTCGTGGGATACAATGACGATTTGGGCGTCAGGGACAGCGGTTTCGAAAAAAATCTTTACGAATATCAACGGATATTTTCTCCGATCGTCAAATATGCCGAAGACCTCGGCGTGACCATCATTTACGAAAATTGTCCCATGGAAGGTTGGAGATCGAAAACTTGGCCTTTCACGTTCAATAATCTTCCCGGAACGCTCGCGGCACGTAAGTTAATGTATGCGCTCATACCGAGCAAAGCGCACGGCGAAACGTACGATCCGTCGCACGACATCTGGCAAGGCATCGATCCGGCGGAGGTGATCAAGGCTGCGGATTTGAGCCGGCTGCACCGTGTACACGTAAAAGCGACGCGGAACTTGAGAAATCGGTCGGCGATTTATTGGGGCGCCTTGTATCCGAAGCAATACGTGAATCCGGAACTTGCCGAACGTGCGGGTGTGCCTGTTGCGCAGCACGATTGGGATCGTCATCCCTACGAAGCGATGCTTCCGGGATTCGGCGGCTGCGACAGCATGGATTGGCGCGTATTTCTTGAAACTTTAATGGGGTTGGGATTCGACAAGCCGTTTGTGATCGAAAACGAAGCGGCGAACTCGGCGCACACGGGCAATATCGGCGCAATCATGCAGGGATTCAAAGCCGCAACGTTGTGTCTTGCTCCGATCGTTTGGCCGTTGAAGGAAACCGAAGGGTATGCGTATCGTGACGATCGGCCGAAGCCGGAGCGTCGGAATACGAAAGATATTCCCGTCGTTACGATGAAGGATTTGATGTAGAAAGCACTAACGACTTCGAACGTTATTTTTTCAATTCTTTCGGGTAGCACAAAAAGTATTTTTCCACCACTTTCGACATCCCGAAAAGGTTATCCAGATCGGAAGCCTCTGTAATGTCGACGGGGCTGCCATTTTGCATGACGAGGATGCTCTCGCTCCCCGGATCGTTGTCGTATGCGTGGTTGGAGAGCACTCCCGCACGAACGAAATAATCGGCTTCGGTTTCGCTCAATCGGCAGTGAGCGGCGGTTTTTTTGCGAAGATCGTCAATACGTTCGCACGAAAACGGCTCGTTCTGTATCTCGATGCGCAGCAAACGGCGATCGAGCAGGTTTTTCGACAAGCGCGACAACACGGGATCGTCGTGTTCCGTCCACATTTTGATGGCAATCGAAATATCATCGTCATCCAATTTGGCATATTGTTTCAGCATTTCCGACGGATTTTTTTCTATCTGCGCCGATGAAAAGTCGCGAAGAAAAAAGAGCAGAGCGGGCGTTGCAAATAACTTTTCGCCCGAGCCGATCAATTGCTTGGCTCTCCGCAAGATGCTCAACAATAACTGGTCGGCGGCAATCACCGTTTTGTGCAGGTACACTTGCCAATACATCAACCGGCGCGCCAGCAGAAACTTTTCGATGGAATAGATGCCTTTCGCTTCGATCACCAACTCGTCGCGGTATACATGTAACATCTTGATGATGCGGTCGGAGCCGATGATTCCTTCGGTGACGCCCGTGAAGAAACTGTCGCGGCGCAGATAATCGAGCCTGTCCATATCCAACTGCCCCGAAACCAGTTGGCACAGAAACTTTTTCGGATATTTTTTCCGGAAAATGGCGATGGCGGTATCCAATTTCCCGCCGAATTCCTTATTCATTTCCTGCATGAAAAGCAGCGAAAGCATTTCGTGGGATACATTTTCGACCACCGTGCGTTCCAGCGCATGCGAATAAGGCCCGTGGCCGATGTCGTGCAACAGAATGGCGATCAGCGCGGCTTCCGTTTCCTGTTCGGAGATTTCGATCCCTTTGGCGCGCAATCCGCCGATGGTTTCTTCCATCAGGTGCATGGCGCCCAGGGCGTGTTGAAACCGCGTGTGGTTGGCGCCGGGATATACCAGATTGGTCAAACCCAACTGCTTGATGCGCCGCAGCCGTTGAAAATACGGATGTTCCATCAAATCGTAAAGAATAGGATACGGGATATTGATGAAGCCGTAGACGGGGTCGTTGACTATTTTGCGTTTGTTGTCGGATTGCATAGAGTTTCTTTAACCGAAACCGCAAAAATAACGATTTTTATCGGCAAATCGGGTTATAATAAATTTACCATTTTCACCGGCTCCAATTCACCGATGGCTTCGATGATGCTGTCGATGGGCAGGGTTTCTTGGTACGTGATCGTGAAGTTCATTTCTGTGGTGACATTGACGAAGCTGTGGTGAATATCCACATTGGACACCGTCAGCGGGTAGCTTTTCAGAATGGCCAGTATGCGATCGGAGCTTACCGCACGGCTTTCGGTGACCACCGACAATATTTTGGTGGTGTAGTCGGGAACGATGCGTTTTTCGAATCGCTCCAGCACAACCAAAGCCACGAGCATCAGAAATGCGGCAAATCCCGAAATAATGTACAGGCCCGCGCCGATTCCCATCCCGATGGCCGAAATCAGCCAAATGGAAGCGGCGGTGGTCAACCCGCGAATGTTGGAGCCGATCTTGATGATGGCGCCGGCGCCCAAAAAACCGACACCCGTGATAATTTGGGAAGCGATGCGCCCGGGATCGCCGTTTTTGAAATCGATGTATTCCTGCGGAATGTATATCGACAGCATCATCAGCAGGGTGGCGCCCAGGCATATTAAAATATGCGTGCGGAAACCTGCGGGTTGCAGCCGCCAACGACGTTCCAACCCCACAATTCCGCCGATCAGCAGACTTAACAGCAACCGAAATGTTGCCGTTGCGGTATTTATCTCCGACGAATATAATGCTTCATGAAGCCAATGTTCCATATTCCGTAACGTGATTATGATCAATGATGAACCGTTTTTTCAACAAAAGTAATGCTTTTTCGACGAAGTGAAAAAACTTAACAATTTCTTAACATTCGATCAAAATGAAGCACGTATTTTTGTGGCATAGTCGCTTATTAATATGGATACATACGTCATTCTTGTCGCCGTTTTGTTGCTTTTGGCATTCTTCGACCTTATGGTCGGGGTGAGTAACGACGCATCTAACTTTTTAAACTCGGCCATCGGTTCCAAAGTCGCATCGTTCCGCACCATCATGATTTTCGCATGTTTGGGGGTTATCATCGGCGCCACTTTTTCGAGCGGTATGATGGACATTGCTCGAAACGGCTTGTTCAATCCCGATAAATTTTATTTCAGCGAGATTATATGGATTTTCGTGGGCGTGATGGTAGCCGACGTGTTGCTGCTCGACATTTTCAACGGGTTGGGGTTGCCCACGTCAACGACGGTTTCCATTGTGTTCGATCTTTTGGGGGCATCGCTGGCCATGGCGTTGTATAAGATTACCCAAGCGGACGGAGGGTTTGCCGAATTGGGCGATTACATCAACACCGAAAAGGCATTGGCCATTATCAGCGGTATTCTGATTTCGGTGGTGGTGGCATTTCTTGCGGGAACCGTTGTGCAATGGGTTGTGCGCGTTATTTTTTCGTTCGATTATCGTAAGTCGTACAAATATTTCGGTTCCGTTTTCGGAGGCATCGCCATCACTTCCATCGTTTATTTCATGATCATGAAAGGAGCCAAAGGCGCTTCGTTCATGAAACCCGAATATCTTGCCTGGATTACCGAACATCATTGGGAATTGTTGCTCGGAAACTTTGTTTGTTGGACCGCCCTCTTGCAATTGTTGATGTGGACATTCAAGACCAATGTCTTGAAAATCGTGATTCTCGTGGGTACGTTCGCTTTGGCGATGGCTTTCGCGGGTAACGATTTGGTGAACTTCATCGGCGTGCCCCTGGCGGGATTGGAATCGTACAAACTGTATGCCGCTTCGGGCGTTGCCGACAACAGTTTGGTGATGAGCGCGCTCAAAGAGCCGGTTTCCACTCCCACCGTATTTTTGTTGATTGCGGGATTGGTGATGGCGGGAACATTGATATTTTCGCGTCGCGCCCGTAAAGTGATCGACACCACCGTCAATTTGAGCCGTCAGGACGCGGGCGAGGAGCAATTCGACTCCACGCTGCTGGCGCGTTCGTTGGTGCGCGGATCGTTGAATGCGTCGAATTTCTTCGAACGCATTGTTCCCAAAAGTTGGCAAAAAAGGATTGATCGGCGTTTCCGGCAAAGAAGGACCGATGAAGACGTGGCTTTC
>JAVBRP010000004.1:0-14221 GCA_031547815.1 Bacteroidales bacterium
TCCGATCGAGCGGATAAAACCGTATATTTTGCAGGTAAAAATTTTTAAACCTTTTGCCTTCGTTCGTTGTTGCATATTTAATTACCCAATCATCAATAAAACCATGGCAAGTATTACATTCAAAGGAAATAAAGTTGAAACTCAAGGCAATTTGCCGAAAACGGGAACGAAAGCGCCCGAATTTTCATTGACCAAGGCCGATCTGTCCGAAACCAAGTTGAGCGATTATAAAGGGAAAAAAGTAGTTCTGAATATTTTCCCGAGTATCGATACCGGAGTTTGCGCCGCGTCGGTGCGCCGCTTCAATGCGGAAGCCGGCAAATTGAACAATACCGCGGTGCTGTGCATATCGCGCGACCTGCCGTTTGCCGCAAGCCGTTTTTGCGGAGCAGAGGGATTGAGCAATGTCATTACGGTTTCCGAGCTTCGCGACGACAATTTCAGCAAGGTGTACGGCGTACGAATGATTTCGGGGCCGTTGGCGGGATTATTGTCGCGCGCGGTAGTGGTGATCGACGAATCGGGAACCGTTATTTACACCGAACAGGTGCCCGAAATCGCCCAAGAACCGGATTACGAAAAGGCGTTATCGCATATTCGATAACTCATTACTATTCGCACGGAGTTATTTTGTACTTTGCGCCTTAGCGTCTTTGCGAGCGATAAAATCACGCAAAGGCGCGAAGACGCAAAGAAAAATTGTATAAAATGCATAAAAATTGACCGCACGAAGTAAAAAAAACGAAAAATTCTTCATCTTTTGTAACTTTTTTTCTTTTTTTCCGTATCACTTAAACAAAAGATATATATCTTTGGCGTTGATTAATTTTTAAAGTTTCGCGATATCATGGCAATCCACAAACCGACACCCGAAGAAGTAAGGGCAAGAATTAATAAGAAAAAGAAGCAAAAAAAGTATAACCTTCCGGTTATCGGTCATTTTGCAGACAGAAGCGTACTGTTCGATTCGATCATGCAAGCGCACGAAGCGACGAATATCCATTATACGCTTATTTTCGAGGCTTGTATCGGAAAAATTCACAAAGCCGGTAATGTGGTATGGGAATACCAAAAAGGTAACCATTACATCAAATACAAAGCGTATTATATCAATATTCAAGATAAATACACCCGTTTTTCTTCGTTCGGATAACGGTTTTCTATCAAAAGCAGAGATTTCCATAGTTTTAAGTTAAAGGTAAATGTGAGTAACCCCGCTCAAGTAGATGATACTTCGGCGGGGTTTTCTTTTTGGCGTATTGACAAATAAACCTGCCGGGTTTTTGGAATCCGGCAGGTTTGAATAGGTTTTTAATATCCGAAAAGCGGATATTCTTTCATCAGTTGATTCACTTTGCCTTTTACTTGCTTGATTACCGTATCGTTGTCGGGATCGCAAAGTACGGCGTCGATCAATTCCACGATTTCGGGCATCAACGATTCTTTGACGCCGCGGGTGGTAATGGCGGGCGTTCCCAAGCGAATCCCCGAAGTGAGGAACGGCGAGCGCGAATCGAAAGGCACCATGTTTTTATTGGTGGTGATGTCGGCTTTTACCAAGGCGTTTTCGGCCATTTTGCCCGTCAGTTCGGGAAAACGCGAACGCAGGTCGACCAGCATGCTGTGGTTGTCCGTTCCGTTCGAAATCACCTTATAACCTTTGTCCATCAATGCTTTTGCCATCACGGATGCGTTTTTGACTACCTGACGAACGTATTGTTCGTATTCGGCGGTCAATGCTTCGCCGAACGATACGGCTTTAGCGGCAATCACGTGTTCCAACGGACCGCCTTGTATGCCGGGGAAAACGGCCGAGTCGAGCAGTTGCGACATCATTTTGATTTCGCCTTTGGGTGTGGTCAATCCCCACGGATTTTCGAAATCCTTGCCGAGCATGATCATGCCGCCGCGCGGGCCGCGCAATGTTTTGTGCGTGGTGGTGGTAACGATATGACAATGCGGAAACGGGTGATTCAACAAGCCTTTGGCGATCAATCCGGCAGGATGCGCAATATCGGCCATCAACAATGCTCCTACCCTGTCGGCAATGGTGCGCATACGGGCAAAATCCCAATCGCGCGAATATGCCGAAGCGCCGGCGATGATCATTTTCGGTTTTTCCTGCAAAGCCACAGCTTCCATTTGGTCGTAATCGATCATTCCCGTTTCTTCTTTTACGCGATATGCCACGGGACGATACAATATTCCCGACGAATTGACCGGCGAGCCGTGCGAAAGGTGTCCGCCGTGCGAAAGATCGAAGCCCAGGAAAGTGTCGCCCGGCTTGAGGCACGCCAGCATCACCGCAGCATTGGCTTGCGCTCCGGAATGCGGCTGCACGTTGACCCACTCGGCATTGAAAAGCTGCTTGGCGCGATCGATCGCGGCTTGCTCCACTTGGTCTATCACTCCGCAGCCTCCGTAATATCGCCTTCCGGGGTAGCCTTCGGCGTATTTGTTGGTTAAACACGTGCCCATGGCTTGCATCACTTGCTCGCTGACGAAATTCTCGGAAGCGATCAATTCGATGCCCGACAACTGGCGTTGGTACTCTTGGTCTATCAGGCTAAAAATATGTGTATCCCTGTTCATTTTTAAATGTCGTTGTTATTTTTTTGAAGTGCAAATTTATAAAAAAATGAGCGTTGAAGAAAATTCAACGCTCATTCGGTATTTTTGCCGGTTATTCCGTAGCCTTAAGGCTCATGTCCAGACTTTTGATTTGATGTGTCAGTGCGCCGACCGAAATGTAATCGACTCCGCACAAGGCATATTCGCGAATATTATCCAATGAAATATTCCCCGACGTTTCGGTTTCGTAATGGCCGTTGACTATTTCGACGGCTTTGCGCGTGGTTTCGACATCGAAATTGTCGAACATGATACGATGAATTTTATTGTGCTTGACGATGCGTTCCACATCGTCCAAGTTGCGCGCTTCTACTTCTATTTTGAGCATTTTGCCGCGTTTTTGAAGATAATTGTTGACGGCGTCGATTGCTTTTTCGAGACCTCCGGCAAAGTCGATATGGTTATCCTTGATCAAAATCATGTCGAACAGGCCCACACGATGGTTTTGGCCGCCTCCCAGCCGAACGGCTTCTTTATCGAGCAGGCGCATTCCGGGTGTCGTTTTTCGCGTATCGAGCAATTTGGTGGAAGTGCCGACAAGTTTGTCGACGTATCGGGATGTCTGCGTAGCGATTCCGCTCATGTGTTGCATGAGGTTCAATACGAAACGTTCGCATTGCAAAATGGAAATAACGCGCCCTTCCACCGTAAAAACGATATCGCCGGGGTATACTTTGGCGCCGTCCTCGATAAAGACGGTGGCGCGCAGAAAGGGATCGAACCGGTGGAATATCTGCTTGGCGACTTCGACGCCCGCCAATACTCCGCCTTCTTTGATCAAAAGTTGCGCTTTGCCTTCGTTCATCGACGGAATGCACGCTATAGAGGTGTGGTCGCCGTCGCCGATATCTTCTTTAAATGCGCTGTCGATAAAGGCATCCAAATAATTACGATCAATCATTGCTTTCTATTCTCATTTGATGGATCAGCCCGTCTTTCATATAAATGTATATACGATAAACTCCTTTGGCTGTGAATAACTGTCCGATATAATACTGGGTATTATCTTTATTGTTGGTGTGCAGGTGGTTGTAAGAAAAATCCCGAGTACCTCTGTTGTTGTCGAAAAAATTCTTCAATATTTGTTCGGCCTGCGATTTCCCGTATACTCCTTGGTTTTGGGTGAATATCAGTTCGACGGACGAGTTGAAGTATTTACCGATACCTTTGGCATCGCCGCTTTTCAAGGCTTTAACAATATCGTCGGGCGGCGTCGCATTATCCGCGCGCACTGCTGCCGTAAGCGGCCATACGCACAATAAACCTATAATCAATATTTTTTTATATATCATCCGAAAATAAATTTGCGTATAAAAACGAATCGCATCATACAAAAAACAAACATGTTTTTCGGCTTTCCGGGCACAAATTTACAAAACCCGGTTAACGTCCTTCAAAAATTGAACCAAAATAATATTTCGTCGTTCGGGATCATTTGCTTTTACGTATAGAATCAAAAAGAGTTACTTTTTTCGGAAGAAATGATGCATGGCGTTCGAAGTATCAAAAAAATAATTGCCCGATTCAACATTTTATATATCTTTGCAGCCTCAAAACGGGTTGTTAGCTCAGTTGGTTTAGAGCATTACCTTGACAGGGTAGGGGTCAACGGTTCGAATCCGCTACAACCCACAGATGTACCGAGGTTCGGGGAAATTTAAACGGCTTGAAATTTCGATAAGAATATTTCAAGCCGTTTTTGTGTTTTCGTACTCGGCAACCGCGTCAAAAAATGGGATCGAGCGCAAAAGAATTTCGGTGATGTGAAATAAGACAATTGTTTATGTCCCGGCGGACAATTTAATTCTTACTGTATCCCCGTTCTATTGACGTTTTCCCCTACGGGGAATTTTCACTGCCTAAATTGTCCATTGGACAAGAACGTCAGTAGAAAGGAGTCGACCCAAATCTACGATTGCCCGTCAGGGCATAAACACATGCGAATTTTTAAATTGCCGGCATCTTTTTGTGTTTGATCCAAAATATCTCCGGAAGGCATTCCCGAAATTTCGGAAAGGGCAAAATATCTCCGGAAGGCATTCCCGAAACTTCGGGAAGGGCAAAATATCCCGAGAAGGCATTCCCGAAACTTCGGGAAGGGCAAAATATCCCGAGAAGGCATTCCCGAAACATCGGGAAGGGCAAAATATTTCCGGGAAGGCATTCCCGAAACTTCGGAAAGGGCAAAATATCCCGAGAAGGCATTCCCGAAACTTCGGGAAGGGCAAAATATCGAAAAGTATGTTGGCGATGTGAAATAAGACGCTTGTTTTTACGTTTATGTAATATGATTTTATTTCCTTGATAACGTGTCCTATGAAAACAATCGGGTTTCTTTTCGTTGCTGCGGCGTTGCTCTTTTCTTGCACTTCGCAAAAAAATATTTCGACCGACAGGACGGGGCGTTTGGGTGTCAAAGATTCCACGGAGTACGAGCTTATCGTATTCGATACGGGATTTGATTTTTGGTTGGCATCCAATAAAGCGCGGATCGGCGAGTACAGCAACGATTATTACCGGGCCGCCAACCATCGGTACGCGTTGGAGTGGAATCGCCGTTATTCGGCCGGCGACAGACGGATCAACAGTTATGTCGACTACAACATGCAAACGGATTACGGGTTCGATTTCAACTATAAGTTGTACATGTATTTCCGCTACTTTGAAGAAACCAACCGAACGAAGCTCGTGCCGGGCGGCGGAAGATGAGTAATCGCCGATTTTGTTTACGGTTGATGCGCGCGTGCAGGGGTATCAGTTACGATTCGGACACCGACACGGAATAAATTCGATCCGTATCGAAAAAATACAGTTGTAATTTTATGCTGTACATAATGCCGTCCACAACTATATTGAAGCCGCGTTCGGCAATATGGTAGATTTGCGTCGGATTTCCGCATTTCAAAGCAAAATATTCATCCGCATCTATTTTATTTCCAACCGTTACATACCCTCTTTTTATCAGTATTGTTACTATTCGTTCCTCAATTTCATAAGCATCGATACTGCGAAAAAGATCAAATGTCCCGATATTTTTCTCGATAATACCAATTAACTTATCCATAACAATATACAACAATAATCAATACCTTTTTGAAACCGTATCGACGTCGGGGTTGCCGAATCGATGTATGATAAACAATCGACGCATACGTTTGTTTTGTAATTGACAGACAAGGTTGTATTCATTGGTAAAGAAAATGACCGTACACGATTTTTTATACGCTTTCATATCGTCGTTTATCGCTCTGTTTCCGGTAATCGATCCTATCGGCGACGGGCTTATCATCAACAGTTTTTTGGGAGTTTTGGATGCCGATGAGCGAAAATCGGCCATCAAAAAAATCGTCCTCAATTGCTTTCTGATCGGGGTCGGAAGCATGATTGTCGGACATTTTGTTCTGTTACTTTTCGGTCTTGCGATACCCGTCATACAAGCGGGTGGCGGTATCGTTATCTGCAAAACGGGGTGGGATTGGCTGTCGGAACCGGAATCGGGGGAAACGGGCGCCGATCCGAAAAGTATTCCCAAAAGCAAAATGAAAGATGTGGAAGACAAGCTGTTCTATCCGCTGTCGTTTCCCATTTCCGTCGGGCCGGGAAGCATTTCGGTGATCATGGCCTTAATGGCAAATGCCGCTTCCGTCAAAGACAATCTGTTGAAAACATGGGTCAATTACTCCATCATTGCGCTCGTCATCGTCGCCATCATTGCCATACTTTATCTGTTTCTTTCGCAAGGACACAGGATCATTAAAAAGATAGGACCGGCGGGAAATCTAATCATCAACAAAATGATGGCTTTCATTACTTTTTGTATTGGGATCCAAATTCTGCTTACCGGTATTTCCAAAATTTTCCGGATCGAGATTTTGTAGAGGGTAATGTCACTAATATTAAGAAATAATATTATCTTTGCAAAAAAGATATATGACATCAAATCCCTCTTTATCATTAAGTCTGTTGTTTAAGTCAGCTTTACAAGGCAACCTGTTATCCGCTTTTAAGGAAGATTTTCCGGATGAAGCTGTATCTTCTTATGTGCATACCCGGTTACAAAACAAGACTCGGGATAAAGTATTTACTCCCGAAAACACGTTGTTTACCATGTTATTAAGCTCTACCCAAGAAGACAAGAGTTTACAACAGTCGGTCAATCTGTTTAAGCAGATATACGAAGAGCAGGGCGAAAAACTTCGTCAGGAAGAACTTGTCCTTTTGGAAAAGGAAAAACAGGCGGATCAATTGCGTGCTGCACCTCGTGCAGGACGTCCGAAAAAATATGAAAGTAAATTACCCAAGAGCAAAACGCACAAGCTTTCGGACAGCACCGTAGCTTACAGCAATGCCCGCAAACGGCTGCCCCCGGGATTGGTAGAATTGGTTTTTTCGCATTCCGCTGATTTTGGCGAATTGGAAAAAGAGCAATGGCACGGCTTGAAAACCTACATTACAGACGGCACGTACTTGCAGTTGCAAGACACGGAAGAGATACGGGAAGAATTTCCGCCCATGGAATCCAACGGCACATTTCCTCAAGCCCTGTTACAGGTTTTTATTCGTCAGGGCAGCGGCCAAATAAGCAAATACGCTATAGGAAACAGGAAACAGTCGGAATTGCAATTAGTGATACCCATGATCAACGAACTTAATCCCGGCGATTTGCTTTTGGCCGATGATTTATACAATACGTATTATCACTTTTGTCTGGTGCGTGCCCGAGGCGCTCATATAATAGTTCCCGGCAAAAGGGACAGGAATTATACGGTCATCCGACAAATTGGAGAAAACGATGAAATAGTAGAAATCAAAAAAGGCGAAAGGCCCGGCTATGTGGATAAGGAAACATGGGCAGAATTACCTTCACACCTTCAGTTGCGCCGAATTACCTATAGCTATCCTACCAAAGAAGGAAGTCAACAATGTGTGCTTTACAGCACCTTGACCACCGAAAAGATATATGCCGCAGATATCGTCTTGAAATATGCCACCCGTTGGGATATCGAGATATCCATACGGGAAATAAAAACGCTGATGGACATCAATGTATTGAGAGGAAAATCGCCCGGCATACTGAAAAAAGAATTGGGAATAAGCCTGACGGCATACAATTTGGTTCGCAAAATCATTGCACGGTCGGTTGATAAAACCGACTTTTCCCCCCAAGAGGATATCTTTCAAAAATGCGCTCAGATTGGTCGCCCACTTCTTATTGACAAAAAGGGAAGAGTATTCCACAAATGGTCTACAGGAAGATATGGAAAAGCTCATGGAGCAAATAAGGAGTCATCTTATTCCTGAGCGAAAGGGAAAAAGAAGGCATTTCTCAAGAAAAACTAAAAAAGGAAAATATCAAAAATATAAATAATAATATAATTATGTTAGTGACATTACGTAAGAAAGGGGTATCCGTTCTTACGGTCTTTTTTGTTTGGAATATTGCGCATCGCCTTTCCTGCGGCAAGGAAATACCGGATCAAGCGCAAAAGAATGTCGGTGATGTGAAATTCTACAATTGTTTATGTCCCGGCGGACAATTTAATTCTTACTGTATCCCCGTTCTATTGTGGTTTTTCCCCCTGCGGGGAATTTTCACTGCCTCAATTGTCCGTAAGATAACCACGTCAATAGAAAAAGTTGCTCCAAACCAATGATTGCCCGTTAGGGCATTATACTTCACGCGGGATGATTTTGTGTTTTGCGTCTCGGCGTCTTTGCGTGTTTATTCTCTCGCAAAGGCGCTAAGACGCAAAGCGAGGAAAAAAGCTAATGCATAAAACTCGACAGTGCGAGGTATAACTCTTTGGGAAATTAGAGGAATTTTCCGCCAACATATTTTTCATCTTGATCCGGAGAACCGCAGAGAGAAGCGGACTCTACGGAATATGCTGTCGGCAACGGTAAGTATGTGATTTTGACCCTTCGGAAAAGTTACCGGCATTTTCCGACGGTCGGCGGAGGCATACACGCTCGTGAATGTTGTTTTCCGACCCCGGTTGTCGAAATTCACGCGCGTGAATGTTGTTTTCCGACCCCGGTTGTCGATATTCACGCGCGTGAATGACATGTTCCGATAGTCGGCGGAGGCATTCATGCCCGTGAACGACACATTCCCGCCCGGTTGTCGGCATTCACGCCGGCGGATAATATTACCGATACCCGACGGCTTTCGTCACGAGCATTACCATCGTCCGCCGGGCATTAACCGATGTATTTGTTTTCCGCGTAAAACTTATCGTCGCCCATGTAGCGCTCAAGACAGTGTCGCTATAAACGGCAGGATAAGCAACAGACAAATAAATTTCATCAAAGAGGTGTGTTATGGGTTAACCGATCCGGTACTGTAAATAGCATCCGAACTTAGACAAAATCAAAATCCTATCTCGGAATCTTACAAGTTTAGGCGAAAACGCTAATTGTTTGTTTCTTTTTCTTCCGCTAATTTGACAAAATTTAAAGTAGGCAGCATAATCGGTTGGTATCCTGCATTCAGAGTTATGTTTGAAATGAAAGTTCTCAAATAAGGGTAAGCGATGGCGGGTGCATTAATTTTGACGAACGGAGAAGCAATAAAATTAGTGTCGAGTACCTCATCGGTTTCAAAAGATGCGATTGCAATCGCTTTCAATTGAATATATAAATTTTCAATGCTTATATTGAAAACAACGGAAAAATCTTTATCACCGTTTTTGTTATAACCGAGAGTGAAGGACATTTCATTGTTCAGTTCTTCTTCGGTCAACAACCGGCTTGCCGCTTTCAGGGACAATTCGGCAATCCGAAGGTTTTTGAATTGCATATTCATAAGTTATGCCGCTAAGATATAATTGTTGTTGCCCTTATTGCTGATGACTTCACGAGGATCGGACAGTTTGTTGATCCCGATGGTACTGTAAGAGATTTTCCCTTCAAATATTTGTTCCGAAACGGTTCTGTTCAAATCATAGATAACCCATTCCATAAGTTTGCCATGATCAAACGCTTGGAGGGTTTGTGTAAAATCTTTGCGAAGTTTATTATAATCAAGCATAATGGTTCAGTTTTGGTCTTCCAAATGCAATTCAAAGTTACTAACATTTTTTAACTTAAAGATAACAATTTGTATCCTTTTCTTATAGTACAAATCCGGTATTTCGGAATACACTCGATCCGATTTTCGAGGATTGGTCGGCTTATCATCATAAATGATGCCTTCAACTCCAAGTTTCGGCCATATATTGTCCGCCAAAAAACGATTGACTTTTTCTAAAGAAACAGGAATTCCCTTATTTTGGAAATATTGAATCGTTTCTTCTATCTTTTCTCTGAAAAACAAATACCCGTCCTCGTCAAAAACGGCATTGATGCAGTTTCCGATATTCAAATCGGCTCTATATATGTCGTATGACTCGGATTTACCGTAAATTTTGAAATCCTGCCCCCAATATCGGGCAAACTCTTCTTCCAACCAAAAATAGTATCCTATCCCCAACCATGCGTTTTTATCGGAGCATTTTATCGGTTGTTCGAGTTCGGTTGCCCTATACTCTTGTGTGTGATAACCTTTTATATATGTCCTGTTTCCTATTAATTCAGGCATTCATCCGGTTTTTTAAAAAGTAACACAAATGTACAACAAATGTGATACAAAGCATACAGGTCGGGGGCAAAATATGATAAAAGAGTCCTTAATTAAACAACATTGAAACGTAATTTACAAACCGATACAAAAAAAGACCTGCCCGATTTTGAAAACCCGGCAGGTCAGATAATAATTTTGACCGACAGCAGACGCTTACTGCCCTTGTCCGCAGCAATTCTTGTATTTCTTGCCGCTTCCGCAGGGGCACGGGTCGTTGCGGCCGACTTTCTTTTCGGTTTTGACGAATGGTTGCGGCGCCTGACGCTCGCGCGTGTCCTGCATTTCGGGCGGCGCTTGCTGCCCGCCGCCTCCGCCGCCCGATGAGGCGCGCGAAGCAAATTCGCTTTTGCGGGCCTGCATGCGGCTCATGTCCAAACGGCGAGGCGCATGTGCGCGTTGCACTTCGTTGGGATCGCGCAACGGGATGCTGCTCTTCATCAACATGGAAATCACGTCGCGATTGACCTTCTCGATCATCGTTTTGAACAATTCGAACGATTCGAATTTGTAGATCAGCAACGGGTCTTTTTGCTCGTAGCTGGCGTTTTGCACCGATTGGCGCAGGTCGTCCAATTCGCGGAGGTGTTCCTTCCAAGCCTCGTCTATGGTGGCAAGTATGGCGCTCTTTTCGAACGAACGGATCAATTCGCGGCCTTGCGTTTCGTACGCTTTGCGCAGATTGGTGATCACTTGGAACACGCGCCGTCCGTCGGTAAACGGAACGACGATGTTTTCGTAGTGATCGCCCTGGTTTTCGAACACGTCGGAAATCACCGGCATGGCCTGCTTGGCGTTGACTTCCGTCTTGCGTTGATAAGCCTTTTGAACCGTTTCGTATATGATTTGCGTTGTTTCATCCGGCGGGTTTTTGCGGAAATCCTGTTCGTCCACCGGCATCTCGACCGAGAAATAACGGATCAGATCCATGTTCAGCCCATCGTAATCCTGCTCGTGGTGGAAATTATTCACCGTGTTCTCGATCACGTCGAACGTCATGTTGGCGATGTCGATGTTCAGCCGCTCGCCGTACAGCGCGTGGCGGCGTTTGGTGTAGATTACTTCGCGCTGCGAGTTCATCACGTCATCGTATTCCAGCAGGCGCTTACGAATGCCGAAGTTGTTTTCTTCCACCTTGCGTTGGGCGCGCTCGATGGATTTGGTGATCATCGAATGCTGAATCACTTCGCCTTCCTTCAATCCGAGACGGTCCATGAGGCCCGCTATACGGTCGGAGCCGAAGAGGCGCATCAGGTCGTCTTCGAGCGACACGAAGAATTGCGAACTGCCCGGGTCGCCTTGACGCCCGGAACGCCCGCGCAACTGCCGGTCGACGCGGCGCGACTCGTGACGCTCCGTGCCCACGATGGCCAAACCGCCGGCGGCTTTCACTTCGGGCGACAGCTTGATGTCGGTACCGCGTCCCGCCATGTTGGTGGCGATGGTCACCGTTCCCGTTTTACCGGCTTCGGCCACGATCTCGGCTTCGCGTTGGTGCAACTTCGCGTTCAATACGTTATGTTTGATCTTACGCATGTTGAGCATCTTGCTGAGCAGCTCCGATATTTCCACGGAAGTGGTACCCACCAGCACGGGGCGCCCGTTGTTCACCAAGTTGACAATTTCGTCGATCACCGCATTGTATTTTTCGCGTTTGGTCTTGTACACCAAATCCTCATGATCTTTACGAACAATAGGCTTGTTGGTCGGGATCACCACCACATCCAGCTTGTAGATATTCCAAAGTTCGCCCGCTTCCGTTTCGGCCGTACCGGTCATCCCCGCCAGCTTGTGATACATGCGGAAATAATTTTGAAGCGTAATGGTGGCGAAGGTTTGCGTGGCCGCTTCCACCTTCACGCTTTCCTTTGCTTCGATGGCTTGATGCAAACCGTCGGAATAGCGGCGCCCTTCCATGATACGGCCCGTCTGTTCGTCGACGATCTTCACCTTGTTGTCGATCACCACATACTCGTCGTCCTTTTCGAACAGCGTGTATGCTTTCAGCAATTGGTTGACGGTGTGCACGCGCTCCGACTTGACGGCATAGTCCTGCAACAGCACGTCTTTCTTTTCCACCTTGGCTTCCGGCGAAAGATTCTGCTTTTCGAGATCGGAAATCGCGCTTCCCATGTCGGGCAGGATGAAGAAAGTCGGGTCTTCGGTTTTGCGCGTCAACACCTCGATGCCTTTATCTGTCAGCTCGATGCTGTTATGTTTTTCGTCGATCACAAAGAACAGCTCATCGGTAACGATGTGCATGTTCTTGTTGTTCTCCTGCATATAGAAATTCTCGGTCTTCTGGAGCAACTGCTTGTTGCCTTGTTCGCTGAGAACCTTGATGAGCGGCTTGTTCTTCGGCAAACCTTTGTGTGCGCGAAGCAACAGCAATCCGCCTTTTTCCTTTTCCTTGGAATCTTCGCTGTCGACCAAACTTTTGGCTTCGGCCAATATGCGCGTTACCAAATGGCGCTGTTCGTTGAAAAGCTGTTCCACGCGCGGCTTGTATTCGTCGAACAACTGATTGTCGCCGCGCGGCACGGGGCCTGCGATGATCAACGGCGTACGCGCATCGTCGATCAACACGGAGTCGACCTCATCCACAATCGAAAAGTGATGCTTGCGTTGCACCAGATCCTCGGGGCTGATGGCCATGTTGTCGCGCAAGTAGTCGAACCCGAATTCGTTGTTGGTTCCGAAAGTGATGTCGGAGTTATACGCTTGACGGCGTTGCGGCGAATTGGGCTGATGCTTGTCGATGCAATCGACCGACAATCCGTGAAATTCGTACAGCGGCCCCATCCATTCCGAGTCGCGTTTCGAAAGGTAATCGTTCACCGTTACCACGTGCACGCCGCGTCCCGCCAAGGCATTGAGAAAAACCGGAAGCGTCGCCACCAACGTTTTACCTTCGCCCGTAGCCATTTCGGCGATCTTACCCTGATGCAACGCCACGCCGCCGATCAGCTGTACGTCGTAGTGCACCATGTCCCACACGATTTCGTTGCCTCCCGCGACCCACCGGTTGAGATACGCCGCCTTGTCGCCTTCGATCAGCACATTGTTTTTCTTCACGGCCAAAGCGCGGTCGAAATCGGTGGCGGTTACTTCCACCCGTTCGTTTTCCTTGAAACGGCGAGCAGTCTCTTTCATGATCGCGAAAGCGGTCGGCAGCAAATCGTTGAGCGTATCCTCAATGGTTTTAACGACCTCTTTTTCGAGATTGTCGATCTCTTTGTAAATTTTTTCCACGTCGTCGACCGCTACATCCGTCGACTCGGCTTTTTCTTTCAGACCGGCTATCTTTTCTTCGTCTTCCCGCACGGCATCGCGGATTTTGTTTTTCAACAGAGCCGTTTCGGCGCGCAATTGGTCATTGCTGAGCGTTATGATCCTGTCGTATTCGATTTTAACTTTTTCGACATGCGGACCGATTTCTTTCATGTCGCGGTCGGATTTATTGCCGAAAATCGAAGACAGGAGTGAATTGATAATACCCATTATGTATTGAATGATATGATTTCGATTGAATGGAAAATAATTTGCAAATTTACAAAGAATTTACGTAAACCCGATTATCCGAATTAAAAAGGGTGCATGACAAGTTGCATCACGATGTCGGTTTTTACCCCTAAATCCCCTAAAGGAGACTTGCGTAAAGCGCGGTATACCGATCACGGCTTTCTTCTTCTGTATTTTTTTTACTCATGAATAAAGGTATTGCGTGAGGGCTTCGCCGTTGGCGCCCAAAAAGAACAGGGAAAAGAAAAATTCAGAGTTTAAAAATCCGGTTTGCCCGGGTAAAAATACGCCACACGATCCGGCAGGGTGATACGGATGGTGTTTTGTAACGAAAAACACCCGTATCCGTTATCCATGTTGGTTTGTATGGTAGCCGGTTCGCCAAGGAAACGTATTTCCGATTGTTGCATGGCCAGGCTCCGGTAATGGACAAATGTTTCGGGCGAAATG
>JAVBRP010000084.1:0-25690 GCA_031547815.1 Bacteroidales bacterium
GTTTTTGTGTTTGGAAATTTTGAGTTATACGGAGGAGGCTGGTCACATAATTTTATGAAAAAATGCTCTCTTTTGTCTGTTTTTTACTCGAAAAACTTATTCCTAATAAACAAGAAAATGGGTTGCGGATTTAAGGTTTTAGCGAGTTCCTTCAATAATTCCCGGATGGAATATTTTTCAAATAATTTTTTCTGCCTCATCACTTTGGTGATATGCATGTATAGGATCAAGGCAATATATCTTACGAATATTTTGCCTTCCAGAGTATAATCCGAATGTACCCTCAAACGGTCTCCATCCATATGTTTTTTCACCCCGTCGAATATCTTCTCCACCTTATCCTTATCCCGATAATAGTGCAAAACCGAATGCGGGTCGATCCCTTCGGCGTTGGTGAGGATGACAAAATACCCGAAGGTGGCCGTATGCTCCTCAATCTTAGCCTTGTTGCGCTTGACTGTTTTGGAAGCCTTGTCCCACCGGAAAAAACATCTCGATTTATCGGGTATTTTCGCTTCGAGCGCTGCCTGCATTTCTTTTTGCGACTCGAATGTGCAAGAACCCAACCCGGCCTCCATCTCAAGAAGTCTGGCAAGGAATTGGTGTCGCCCGTCGACATACGCCTTTTCATTAAAGAAAATATGTGCCGGGAAGCTTTGCTTGCCAAGGGTAATATTGTCAACCACATGGTGTACGATTTCTTCGTTGTATTTGATAGCCGTATCCACATTTTTCAGTTTTCGTGCATTTCGTTTGACCAGTTCCTTTGTCTTTTTCAAGGAAAACGGCAAAGGTTGCAGGAAGGTGATTCGCTGCCCGCTGCCGGCCAGGGCTGTGACGTTGGCCGTACTGAAGAAGCCCCTGTCCATGATCAGGGTGAAGTCTTTCAAATCATATCCCTGCAAATACTTCAGCATATTGTTGATGGTAGTCACATCGACGATACTGCCCGGAAAAATATTGTAAAAAAATGGCAACCCACTGTCCCTGCAGCAAACCATACCCATGTTGACCTGGGGAAGGGCTTCCTCGTCACGGTTATAGCCCCACTCAACGTAATCGATCCCCGTGGAATAACTTGAAAAAGAAGTAATATCGTAGTAAACCCCGTGGATCGGTTGCAGGCTGTTGATCCAGTCGCTTGTAAACCGATGCATACCCTTTTGATTCCTGCCGATAGCTTCGTATAGCCCGGATATGTCCGAAGAGTGAAGCCGCTTCACCTGATCCATATCCTGTTCCTCAAGCCAATACGGAAACAGGTAATCTGCTGATGCTTCCATGAGCTGGTACCAGGCTAAAGCAAGTATTTCCCTGTAAGACGATTCGAAGTTTGACCGGAGTACTTTCAGCAACCCCGTCTTTTCCGAAATATCCTCCAGCAGGACGATATTGCCGTAATGTTTTATGGTCAACTCCGACAATATCCCTTTTACATCCCTGGAGGAACGAACCTTATCCTTGGGGCCGATATAAGTACGACGCTGTTTGGGTTTCTTGGACTCCTTGTCCCAATAAGATTCAACCTGATACAGGTAAATCCGTCCTTTTATCTTTTGCTCTACAATATACGACATGGTTACTATGAGTTAATAACCATGCAAAAATATACAATTTTATTGAAATACAATACTTGCAGAAAATATTTTTACATAGTTATTAACTTTTTCTCCAATTCAGGATGAAAATGACTTTCGAGCGAAGGAAAATGATTTTCGAGCGAGCAAAAAAGACTTTCGAGTAAAGGAAAATGACTTTCGAGTGAATGAAAAAGACTTTCGAACGAAGGAAAATGATTTTCGAGCGAACGAAAAAGACTTTCGAGTGAATGAAAATGACTTTCGAGTGAACGAAAATGACTTTCGAGCGAACGAAAATGACTTTCGACCGACCGAAAATTACTTTCTGCCGAGTGAAAATAACTTTCGAAAGAACGAAAACGGCTTTCGATAAGGATTATAAAACTTAATCGATCTTTGAAAAAGTTTCGAAACCACAGGCGAAGTCATTGCAACGGACGTGAATAACGAGCAATTGGTGACGTTTTCGTTGTAGGTTACGGCGTATTCGGAACACGGTACGTCGGGCCGGGCTCCGGCTTCGGATAGATCGTGATCGTCTTTTGCGCCGATCTCACGCAACCGTTGGGATCCGTTACGGTTACCGATACCGTTTTGGTGCCGTCGGCAGTCCAAGTGTAATATTTTTGATGCGCAACACTTGCTTCCTCAATCAACCCGTCGGGAAGTACCGACCACAGATAATTGCTCCCGGTCGAAGGCTCGGCGGTGAACAAAACGCGATCGGCTTCACAGGCATTTTCGGGCGCGGTGATCGTAGGAGCGGGATAGGTCGCAAGAGTGAATGATGCCGTCGACGGCATAAAAGTACAATTATTGGCATCTCTGAGGGCGAGCAAATGCGTGCCTGCGACAATCGGATCCACATCAAAATGTACGGCGCGGTTGCCACTCATGGTGAAGGAGTCGACAACAGCCGTTTTATTTGCCGTTCCGTCTAAGCTGTAATAAAAAGCCGGGACGCCGCCTGTTGTCTCGAATGCTGCTTTGGCCTTACAGTTCGCATAGGTTACCGTCGGTTGGCTGAAAGTGAAAGCAGGCGCTGCCGTGAAATTGTCGGCGCCTGCGGCATTGCGGCATGACGTACGCGGATCGCCGTCGAAATCGGCAGCGACGGATGCGATTATCGGTACGTGCAGGCTTGGCGTGTTTTCGGCAAGGTGCAGGTCGGTGGCGCTTTTAAATGATGGTGATGCAAGCATCGAATTATCGGTTGTAGCATTTGCCCAAGCGGATAATTTGGGATACCCGTTTCCGGTTTGCGCCGTTTTGTCGGCAACTATCATCGCTACATTACCGTTGATAACGCGGTAACGGTTGTTGGCGGTTGGCATATTGTTGATTGTGGCGCCCTGCTGTTGCTTGATGATGAAATTCCGATCCTTCCCGTTGGGGACTTCATTGGAGAAAATATTGTTCGACAGACGGACATTGGCGCTATTGAGGGCTGTTCGGTCGCCGACATCGATTACGGTGGCTTCGTCGGTATCATTGAGCTTGGAGGTAAGGCGCACCGTATTTTGGTAAAGGCTCGGCGACGACGCGCTCACTGAAATACCGATACTCGGCCTTCCGACAACATCGCTCACCATATTGTTGAATGAGTAATGGCTATTGTTGCCGGTCATCCGGATACCTATGGACGAACCTGCCGTATTTCTGATACCTGTGACGGTATTGGCATCCAATACAATATGTCCCGAAATGTACATGCCGATGGAGTTGAATAAGTTGGAGCTGATGCCTTTCCCGTTGATGTTGCCTGCGAAACATTTTTTGACGGTAGCTGTACCTGAGGTCGGATTGCTGTTCCGTATGTCGAAAGCGATGGTAAACGATTCGCTTGTAAGGTTGCGTACCGTGTCGTTGGTCATTTGTAACGAGCCGTATGCTGAAACAGACATCCCGTACAGGGAAAATCCTTGTGAAAGCGCACCGTTGGTGAGGTTTTCCGCTATATTGTTGTTCGACGTGATATTTGCCGCTCCACCGTTGATTTTGATGCCCTCGATATAATTTTCGAAATTACCGTTATTGACCAGATTGCTGACCCTGTTGCCCGTGATGTTCCATTGTCCGGATGAAGAAGGAGCATCGACACGAATCCCCGACATGTGGTTTCTGAAACCTGCGGATGTAAAGTCTTTGGCGATGTTGTGCACAATGTCCAGTTTGGCGGGCGATGCGGGCGTCACGTAAATACCTTGCGATTCGACGGCAGTCACGATATTATCGCGGATATCGGCATGTTTGTTCCCCGAAACGTACAGCCCTATGTTGGCATGTCGGAAGTAGCAGCCTTGCACGAAGACGCTGTCGGTGTAGAAACCTGCGGCATATACTCCCGCGACGGTCGATTGTTGTGCCAACGAAAATTCGGCATGGCGTATGCGGACATGCTTACCGCTTGCAGCGCCATTTTTACCTGCGCGCAGCGCAGTTACATTCGCATTAGACATGGCGTATGTATTCACAAACGAAAGCAGCGGCGCCGAAGGGTCGGCTTCCGTGGCGGCATTCGCGCCGTCGATGATGATGTTGTTGGCTCCGGTGAGCTTTACCAACGGGCCGTTAATGCTCCCGCCGATCGTCCGGCGAGTGCCGTCGGAAACGATGGTGAGCGTATGCACGGCGCTGCCGGGAGCCATACCGAGGAATTCTGCCGTTTCGGTTTCCGTGATGTCGCTCACGATCACCAAACGGCTGTCTGTCGAGATACCGCAATTGTTGTAGTTGTCGGCGGCGGCTTTCAATGTGGCGAAATCGGCTCCGGCAACACTACCCACTGTATACGTGCCGTGCAGCAAAGTGCAGGGCCGTTGCGCCACGAAAATGCTTACCCGAGCCGTATCGCACGGAACGGAAAGATCGGCGGCACACAGCGCGTAGGTAAAACCGTCGAATCCCGCATAATCCAAATCGGGCGTATATGTGAACGTCCCGTCGTCGTTGATGTCCAAATCGCCGTTGGTTACCGCATCGACGATGTTTATTTTCGAAACGATATTTTGCGGATAAACGTCGTTGCCCAAAATTCCTCCCGAATATGTCGTTATTTTCAACGTATCGTATTGAAGTATCGAATAGGCATCGGGCATGGCAATGATTTCATTGTCGAAAACCTCGGCTGGCAGCACGGTGATATGTACCTGCGCCGACGAACACAACCCTTTATTGTCACAGATTCGATACATAAAGATATCCACGCCGACAAAATTCGGATTGGGCGTATACGTGAACGTGCCGTTGCCGTTTTGCGGCAATTCGCCCCGCAACACATTCGTTATCGCCGTCGGGGGCGTCAAGGCATCGCCGTCGGGGTCGGTGTCGTTTTTTGTCACGTCGAATCCCGACAAAGTTTGACCCGCCTGTATGATATAATCGTCGTCCATGGCAATGGGCGGACGATTAGCGGTAACGGTCGTGTCCAACACATGGATGTAGAGCCAAGCGGTGCTGATGAAACCGCATGGATTGGCAATGGAATACTGCACGCTGTCTTTGCCCGCATAGTCCGTTCCGGGCAGATACGAGAAATAACCGTCCGTCCGAATGTCGATCCATCCGCGTTTCGCAGCGGAATAACCGATGACGTTCAGACCTTGTCGATTGAAATCGTAGTCGTCATAGCTCAGCTGTCCGCTCACGCTTCGGTTCATGTAGGTATATACCCGATTGTCCACCGCTTGAACAAAATCCGCGTCTTCACCGACTCTAATCCCTTCAAGTTCGGTACGGCAACCGGCGCCGTCGACGAGCAGAACGCGATAAACGCCCGGTTTCAGACCGGGAACGGTGATTGTTCCCGCCGTTGCCGAAGTAAACGTTGCTCCGCCGTCAATGCTGTACTTCAAGTTTGATCCTCCGCCGATATTCAAGCGGACGCTGCCCGTTCCGTTGCCGTTGCACGAAACGTTCGTCACTCCGGCAAGCGTAACGAACAAGCCGGATGTATTGGCGATGTTGACGACAGCCGATGTTTCGCAACCGGCTGCATCGCGGGCGAATATTTCATGCGTTCCGGCAGCGAGCGCAATGTTTGTCGAAGTTCCTGAAATCACAGCCCAACCTTTTCCGCCCAAGCGATATGCATAAGGCATCTGCCCGCCCGAAATCGTAATGTTTGCCGCGCCTTCGCCGGCACAAGCGGCGGGCGTGGTTTGCGCAACGCTCAGATTAAATCCCGAAGTCGCTTTTACGTGCACCTCTCCCGGCGTAACGCTGCAATTGGTTGCATCGAAAATGGTGACGTTATATTTTCCCGCCGCGAAATCCGTACCGATCATGCCGTTTGCCGGAAGCGCGGCGTAATCGTCGTCGTTCACGCGGTAGCGGTAAGGCGGCATTCCGCCGTTGACGGTGATTTGTACGGAACCGTCGGCGACGGAGCACGACGAGGCGTCGGTGATTTGCGCCGAGGCATTCAATCCCGAGGATACGGGGGTGAGCTTGATTGCCTCGCTGATCGAAGACGAACATCCGCCCCATATTTTGTTTTTCACGTAAACGCGGTAATCGCCCGCCCGTAAATTACCGATGATGCCGTCGGCGGGCAAGTCGATATCCGCAGTTCCGTCGTTCAATCGATATACGTAGCTGCCGCTGCCGCCCATGATGATCACGCGGATGCTGCCCGCGGCCGTCATGCAACCGGGTTGCGTCACGACGCTTACGGAGCCTGTTTGCGGCATGGTGGCGACGTTTATCGTAAAGTCGATGAAGTTGTTCGATGTGCAACCCGTAGGCAGGCATGTGGCCGTTACCCGATAAACGGTGGTGTCGGAAGGCGTGACGCGAAAGGGCGTTTGGTCGGAAAGAAACGTGAGGCTTCCGTTGCTTTCCACACGATGGAAGCGTAATGCGCCGATGCCCGTTGTCTCTTTGAAAAAGCGGCTCAATTCCACCGTCGAACCGCGGCAAACGGTGGTGTCCGATCGTCCGGTAAGCGCAACGACGGGTCGTTCGTTAACGCGTACCGGGAAATAGGTTTTGCTTATTTCGTGGGGCGGGTCGCCGGGTAAACTGTATTGTGTCCATACTTCGTAGTCGCCGCGTTTTTTCCAAACCACCCGTGCGGTACTTTCGTTGATATAATTCTCTACGGTGGAGCCTTCGAGCGGAATGCGCACCGGAGTGGCGCCCGAGACGGCGTCAATCGGTTTATCCACGAGCCATTTGTATATCTGCATCCCGGGAACGGTATGATACAGCGCGGTATCGGTTTCGCAAACCGTATCGACGCCCGTAAGCACGGCTACGGGAATCACGGCTTCGCTGCACAAAACGTTTCCGTGTACACGCGCCAGGAGCTGTTTTTGCGATTCGACGGGAACATCCGTAAAACTCACCGTAAAAGGTGTTTGCGGCGGCATGTTTTCCGTGATGTAGGTGAACGATTTCAGAAATTCCGTCGGCTCGGTATCGTCGCATTTCATGTTGCCGTTGCGATCGACATAGAAATCGATATATATCTGCTGCCCGGCATAGAATTGCGTTTCGGTTCTCACCCCGATGTTGCCCGACCACAAGTTATTGACGGTTTGCCCGTATATATTGCCGCTGAGGCTGAATTGATAGCGTTCTACCTTCAATTCGGGGTAATATCCGCCCCGTGTGGAGTGGAACCCGCATCGTACACCGCCGCAATCCACCGAGTCGGAAAAAACCACTTCGGCATAAAAATAGTAATCTTTACACGGAGCATCCGTTGCCTTGAATTTAAGTTCGGCAATGATTTTTTCCCCTTCGCGAAGGCCCGATACCATGGGAAGTACATACTCCATTCCGAATTCGTTGGTATCCCAAGTCATCGTGTTTGCAGGGGGAGCATTCAACAGAGGTTTGTAACTGCCGGGAATAATATTCAATCCTTTCGGTATCAAAACATATAGTCCTTCTTTGCTTCCGTCGGTAGGTTGGTCGCCATGTACCACGGCTTCCAAATGCCAAGTGACCTCGTCGCCGGTATTGTTGTTCACCGCCGGGGGGCTGAAATTGCCGGTGATCTCGTATGTATTCAGTTTTGCCGTATCCTGCTTGGTATTGTACGTGGTATCGGAGTAAATGGTTATCTCGTTGAGTTTGTCGCCGCAAACGCTTTCGGCATTGAGATTCAATGCCATTTTTGCTCCGCTGTAGAAACCGCATTCGGCAGCCACCTTTATTTGCAACAGCAACGAATCGCCGCGTAACAGCGGGTCGGGCAACGTCCATGTTTTGCCTGTTATATCCGTCGAGAAATCGGTCAACAATATTTTATCGTCCTCCGAAACAAAAGGCACTTTTTTGATATATGCATCTTTGATGGCAATGGAGGTAGCATTGTAATCGTGAAATTTCACTTTCAGCCCTCGTAAGTCGCCCGTTTCGGTTGCTTTGATCTTCACTTCGTAAACCGTATCGACGCACATTTCCTGAAAACCGAGCGGTTGAGCGGTCAGTTCGAATTTTCGGACTGCCGGCAGAGGTACAACCCGCAACCGAATGGTGTCGGCCATATAACCGCATACCTCATCGCGAACGCGCACGTATATCTTTGATGTTCCGCCCGCTTCCGAGATGTTGGGGTTGTATACCACATTCAAAACATCCGCCGACGGGGCAAACGTTCCCGCCGCGCCCGTGCTCAAGTACCATTCCTGCCAAATAGATTTTCCGCCGGTAAAAACCGCGTTCAAACCGATGGTGCTGTTGTGGCAAAGATTGTTGATGTCGCCGGTGGGTTGAATTTTCAACGTCGGTTTCGGTTGTATCGTAACCGTCACCGCTTTGCGGTTGCCCGGCGCATTCTCGCAATAATTGTCGCCCGACACCGATGCATACCAAGTGTACGCGGTGACGGCGGCCACGGTGCGCGCTCCCGGCGTATAAATCGTATCGGTGCGCAATACTTCGGTCGAAGTTTGGTCGGCATACCAACGGATGACGGGATTGACGATGCCCGCCGTTTTCAACGCCTTTGCTTTCATGGTAAACACGGCGCCGGCACATATATTCATCGGATCGGCCGTAATGATGGCGGGTGTGGCGACGGGATTGACGGTCACTGCTACAGCAGCCGTATCGGTACAACCAAATTCGGTTGCGCCCACGATATGATAAGCGCCGGTACCGACTGTGGCGGGATCGGGAACCGGTTGATTGCTGTTGTCGAAATAAGTTCGGGTCAAACCCGAGATGTCGCCCGCAACAAGTTTCAGGCCGCTTAAATTAACCGCTTGGCATGCCGTGGTGTCGGGCGTGAACGAAAATTCGGGCTTCGGCCGAACGTCTAACATCACGGAATCCTTCCACACGCAACCGCCCGAAGTGAATGTCACCCGGTATTTTCCCGCAACGGCAGGCGTGAGGTTGCGTATTTTGATCGACGCGCCCGACAGTTCGTCTCCGCCGGGACGTGTCCATTTAATGTCTGAAATTTGCCCGATCACACGTAAATCTATTGTGACGTCCGATCTTTGGCAGCCGGTTCCCGTTACGTCGATGCGCGATGTTACTGCGCCTTTTGTCAGCGAAAGGTTTCGCGAGTCGGATTCACAGCCGTTGGTAATTTGAACGGTATACAGTCCTTCAGAAACATTAAAATCGGGCGACGATTGGTAAAGCGTGTAATCATTTTCGGATGTAGAACTTGCGGATCTGATGCGATAGCTTACCGGCTGTCCGTTTCCTCCCGCGATGCCGATATGCAGCGTACCTTTACCGTCGGAACACACCAATCCGCCCGATGTTGCGGCATCGATGGTTAACGGAGCGGGCGCGGCGATCGTAAATTCTTTTTCGACGTAAGGGCAAGAAGCAGCCGTCGGACCGGGTCCCGTAAAAACCACGCGATATGTTCCGGGCGGCACATCGATGGCCGACTCGAAGGCTGCGTTGCTGTTGGCGCTTACAACGGCCGTTCCGATCTGTACACCCGAGGCCGAGAATATGAAAACACCGTAATCTGCATCCGGCGAGCTGTTAACGCTTCCGTCCGCATTAATGTACCAACCTCTTCCCGTTATTTTGTACAATCCGCACATATAACCGGCGGTATACGAAAGCGTGGCGTCGAACCCGCGGAAAGGCGGTTGAACCGTGACATCGATTTCATTGACGCCGCACGAACCGCGGTCGATACGAATACGATACGTCCCTTGCGGAAGATTGCTCCACAAAGTTCGGTTTTGCGCAGTGGTGACGGGTGTTCGGACGACGGGGCCCGAAAGCATCGTAAACGTAACGGGAACCGTATTGCTCGGCGGCAAGTTCGTCACGCGGATGTCGCCCGTGGTAAAATTGCATCCCCGGCTTACCGGATAGTTGTATACGTCAGCCGTCACGCCCAAATCCGAATAACCGCCCTGCCCCAACGTCAAATCAGCCGTAGGATAAGTATCGCTTGCTCCGGCAACGGTGACGGACGTGCGGTAGTCGCCCGCCGGCACGCCGGAAAAGTCCAACGTGTGATAATCGCCGGAGCCGTTCCAAGTAAACGTGTGTTTTTGCGCAGGATTCGCTTTCGATTCGAGGGTCAATATCACGTTGCCGCACAAATAACCGGGTATTTGCCGGAAAAGTTCGTATCCGCAAACCGTACGCCGCCAATCGAACGGATAAATCAAGTGATACACCGGCGAAGTAACGACATTGCTTTCTTTGCAATAATTCTGCATTTGGATGCGGTACGCCGTTTGGCTCGGCTTGTATGTTGACGGAAGGGTATAATTGGCGAGCGTGCCCCAGCCCGTATAAAGCCCCGACCCCGCGGGATATTCCAATCTCGCTTTGATCCGGGAATCAGCAGGCATTTCTCTTCCCGAATCGTAACGATAAAGCGTGTCGCCCGTATCGGTAACCAAGAGTACATGGGCATATTGGCGGGTGAACGACACCGCGCAACCGCTGCCCGTGTAAGTTGTAGGTCCGCCCAATTCGAAAACGCCGAAATTCGTGTTTCCCCAACTGTTGGAATAAACGTGGATGTTGTTCAAATAGAAAGTAGTGCCGCAGTTGTCCGATGCGGAAACATTGTAAATACCGGTCGAGAGTTGTTCGAAACTTACGTCGCTGCTCTTTTGGGTAACGATATCGGGCTTTGACGTAGGGCCGCTCAGAATGCGGAATGTGTAAGGCTTCATTCCCCAGTCGGCATTGATGGTTATTTTTCCGGTTTCCGTACAAGAGATCATCGTGGTGGAAACAATCGGCGGCGCAGTGATCCGGTAAGGCGAGACATTGTCTTTGTTCTTGATCGTATACGTGCCGGCCGATTCGGTAAATCCGCTATCGTCGTATACCATAACCTTATAATCGCCCGATTCGAGCCGTTCGAAAACATTGCTCGTCTGTTTCGCAGAATACGCCGCGTCGGTTGTTTTCTTGACGGCATAGAACAAGGTGCCCGTCCCGGTGGCGTTAACGGTGATTACTCCGCTGTTGGCACAACCCGAGGAACCGTCAACGGCCGTAACACCGGTAATAACGGGAGCCGCCGACAAATAACACGTCACGTGACATAACAGCGCGATGATAATTAACAGATAATTCTTCATCTAAACGGACTTGCATAACAATATTTTCGAACAGATTATCTTAAAACCGTACAAATGTACGAGTTGTTCGATAAAAATCATACTGATTGACGAAAAAAAGTAAAAAAAAACAAACAAGTAAACGTAATAATTATCTATTCGGTTTAATCTCCAATGTTTCCAAAGTCGCAGCAGCGTTGAAATCGAGTATCCATCAAATATGAAAATATATGCAATGGGCAAAAAAACGCATTGCAGCCGGTTTCGCGTTGATAAATTTGACCTTCAATTTGCTTCGTAGATTTTCTAATTCAGAAAAAATAAAAGCGTTCACATACCGTTCGATACGCGAAAAAACAAACCAAAAACAAGCCTTTTAGCCGAGCAGGCCCTAAATCATCCGGTTACCATGCAGCCGGATGATTACATCTCGTTATTCGTATCTTGCTCGATATGTGCTTTTGCCGCACACAATGGAGCCGCTTCCGTAACAACTCCATTCTCCTCCGCCTTCACCTTGGGCCAATGCTTCCGTATTGGCCTGTATCCGATACTCATCTTGTTCGTCGGTTGTCAAATTCATGGTAAAAGTTACTGTCGCGCATGCAACAAAAAACAATACGCTTGCTCCGATTTTAAACCTTTTCATGTTCGTGATTGATTATGTTTATGATCTGATTATTATGCGGACAAAGATAGATAATGGAGAATGTATTGCAACATTTCGATAATTTTTTATTTCATTAATCGGAAATATTTTTTCGACAATATATTCAAAAAAAAGATATTTTTGTATACATTCGCCGCGCAATTCTTCATTGTGAATGACATAAACCATTAATGTATACGTTATTTGAAACCCGATTTAACTTTTTTAATCGGGAAACCCCTTAAACAGTTTACCGAAATGAAGCAATTAATGCACACAAAACGGGTCATTGCCGCGGGGGCGATCATTCTTTTTTTACTGACAAGCATTTGGTCGCTAAGTCTTTATCGGGCATCGCTCTCAAACTGTCGCCAAACATTGGATCAATGCCTGGAAGCAGCCATTGCCGAGGAATTAAGAATTCGTCTGATATCTCTCGGCAACAATCTTGAAAGAGGATACATACCGTATTCCGATACTTCGACATTTGTCAAGAAAACAATTCAAACCGGGGATACTGTTTTTGATATTCTCATCAACAAAAACGATCCGTCCGTTATGTCAAAAGTCGATCAATACATCTTGAACGATTTCTTACCCGTAAACGTGGACAAGTTGGACATTTTGTTCCGCCGTTGCATGTTCGAACACTCATTGAATACCAACGACTGTTTCATTGAATTCTGGGATTTGAAAAAGAAAAGATTGATTGCCGACGACGCACCGACGTCAAGCCGCGAAGGATACACGGAATCGGGCATCGTTGCTTTGGATATTCTCGATTCCATCGGTATAAAGGCTTATACGGATATTCCCCTGTTCGCCGTCATGCAGCCTTTTACCATGCGATTGGTCATTCTGGCCCTGCTGACGCTCGCCGAATTGTGTTGCTTGTTCGGATTGTTGCGGATACTGATCCGGCAATACAAAGAAAAACGCAAATTGATGAGCCTTATCGTGAAAGTGTCTCGGGAAATAGAAGACCCCATTCGCACCTCGACCGTTAAAATCGACAACCTGTCGGAACAACTGACGCTGAACAATTGGATTGCGGCTGCCGAATCGGCCGATCAGGTTGCCGGCGAGCTGAACAGGGTGAGTTTTTATGTCGACGAAGTGTTGGCGATCATTCAAAGCGAAGAACGTCCCGCCATTTTTGCCAAAGAATTTTTGCCGATTCGGCCCGTTTTCGAAGAGTTGAAAAAACGATACGAACAAACCGTCGGGAAAAAAGTGTCGGTAAGGTTGGAGACGGACAAAGATGCAGTTCTGTATACCAACGCGATACATTTCAGGAACGTCATGAATGCATTGATGAGCAACGCCATCAGGTTCTCGAACGATACGGTGAACATCGAACTGAAAACCTTTTGCGTGGACAAGCTCAGAACGATTGTGGTGAAAGACAATGGTTGGGGTATTCCCCAAGCCGACTGCGAGCAGGTTTTTCGGAAATTCTATCGGGTGAAATCGCACGAAGAACGGTTGAAAGGCAACAAAGGGCACGGGTTGGGGCTGAGCTACGTGAAAGCGACCGTTTGCGCCATGGGTGGCGATATTATCATCGACAGCGAAGAAAACAAATCGACCGAAGCAATCATGATCTTTTCGAACGATCCGAGCGATGACGGAGAATCGCCGTATTTCGCAAAACACGGAAAAACGCGAATGTACAAAAGCAGGAAAGATATGCGCAATTACTTTTCGTCGTCCTTTGCGTTATACAATTGGGAATTGATAGAACTGCAGGCCGTTCCGAAAGACGGTTATTATGTCCCGTACGACCCGTCGATCATCAGCATTGTCGCAAAGCCGAAAAACGAAGAGAAAGCGTCGCCGCTCCCGTTTTTCATTTTCGAATACTACTACGATGTCCGTTATACGGGCAGCGAAGACGGTCTGCACAATTTCGTTCTCATAAAAAACGAGGATCCCTACCGCGCGGAACAAGAAAACTACGACTACGCGAAATACATGCAGCAGCGAAATTCTGTTTAGGGATTGATTTTTTGAAAGATACGGTACTTACTTCCCGGCAGGCGCCTGTACTTTTTTGACCA
Source organism: Bacteroidales bacterium (assembly GCA_031547815.1). Taxonomy (GTDB): domain Bacteria; phylum Bacteroidota; class Bacteroidia; order Bacteroidales; family UBA4181; genus JAIRLS01. The sequence goes on from JAVBRP010000084.1 coordinate 13,805, forward strand.
TTCCGGCTACCGTTTTTCTCGGCAGCAGCCGGATGAAAAATAGCATCCAACGGTTTTTGAAACCGTGCACGGCCGTTGTTTTTCCTTTCATCATGCTTCGCCAACCATACTCGGCGACTTCTTTTCCCGTAGGCACCTTCCCGAAACGCTTGAACAGCATCGATTCTTCGGCCGATGCATTGGTCTCGAAGCCGGTTGCGGTGGGGCCGGGGCACAATGTCGTTACGCTGACCCCGCTGCCCTCGGCTTCTTTCGCCAACGCTTCGGAAAACGACAGCACGTACGCTTTGGTGGCATAGTATACCGCCATCAACGGGCCGGGCATGAAACCCGCAACCGACGACACATTCAGTATGCGTCCGCTGCCTCTTTGAAGCATCTGCTTGTAAAATATTTTCGAAAGTTCCGTCAAGGCGATAATATTCACCCGTATCATATTCATTTCGGTGTATGCGTCGGTTTGGTCGAAAGCGCCGTACAATCCGAAACCCGCATTGTTGATGAGAATATCGGGTACGATATGGCGCTCGGCCAGCAATGCGGCAATCTTTTTTACGGTATCGTACTTCGAAAGATCGCAACCGACTGCCAATACCTTGACGGGATGCGCGCTTTCAAGCTCGGTTCTCAATTCCATCAACTTTTCGGCATTGCGTGCAAGCAATATCAAATTATAATGATTTGCCGCCGCAATACGCGCCAATTCCAATCCTATTCCGCTCGAAGCTCCCGTTATCAATGCATATTGAGCCGCCATATTTATTTTTTATGATTTTAAATTTTTTATTTCTTTCTCCAATTCATCCACTTTCTTTTTCAATTCGGGAAGATTGCGCGTGATTACGTACGATTTCAAACAATCCTGATAATCGATGGCGGGTGATCCCAAAATAGTCCTGTTCGGTTGTTTGATGCTTGAGTTAAGCCCCGATTGCGCGCCGATCTTGGTGCCGTCGGCAATGGAAATATGTCCCGCAAGGCCCACTTGCCCCGCAAACATGCAATTTTTCCCGACTTTGCACGAACCCGATATTCCCGTTTGCGAAGCGATGACCGTGTTTTCGCCGATTTCCACATTATGCGCCACCTGTATCAGATTATCCAATTTCACGCCTCGGCGAATAATGGTCGAACCCATAGTGGCGCGGTCGACACAAGTGTTGGCGCCTATTTCCACGCGATCCTCGATCACCACGTTGCCTATTTGCGGCACTTTCTTGTAGTCGGCATCGCTTTGCGGCGCGAACCCGAAACCGTCGGCTCCGATCACCGCTCCCGAATGCAGCACACAATCCTTGCCGATCACGCAATCGCGATATATCTTCACGCCGGGATGCAGCACGGTATTGTCGCCGATGCTGACATTCTCGCCGATAAACACCTGTTGGTGTATTTTGACATTGTTCCCGATTCGTGCATTTTCGGCGATGTACGAAAACGCGCCGATAAAAATATTTTCGCCCAAAACGGCCGATGCGGCAACCGAAACAGGCTCTTCGCGTCCCGACTTTTCTTTCTGCGTCGAGGCATACAGTTCGAGCAGCGAAGCAAACGATTGATAAGCGTCGTCTACACGAATCAACGTGCATTTGACGGGACGCTCCGTTTTTTGCGTCTTGTTGACGATCACAATACTCGAATCGGTTTCGTACAGGTATTTTTCGTATTTCGGATTGGCCAAAAAACTCAAAGCGCCCGGTTTGCCTTCTTCAATTTTGGCAAAAGTCGACACCTTGATTTCAGGGTCACCTTCAACTTCTCCATGCAGAAAATCTGCAATCATGCTCGCCGTAAACTCCATATCGTATATTTATTGTCGGATATTTTAACTTTTAAGATGACAAAAATAAGAGATTTTTTTTGAAAAGCCGAATCAAAATTCGGCGTTTTGGCACACATTTCGCGCTTCGCGCACGATATTTGCACATCTCTCGAATTTATGCTTACTTTGTAAGTTCTTAAAATATATATCGTCCAATATGATGTCATCAACCGGAAAGACAAAAAATCGCATATTTATTCCGATAGCGATAGCAGTACTCGTATCCCTCACATTCCTTTATTCGTTTTGTAAACGTTCCGAAAAGAACGAAGTCATCATGCGCTGGGTAGTGCAAGCGGCCGAAATGCAGCATTTCAGCCCCCCGCCGATCAACGACGCGTTTTCCCAAAAAGCTTTCGCGGCTTATCTGAAAAGGCTGGACCCGTATAAACGCTATTTAACGAAAGAAGACATCAAGCAAATGTCGGTTTATGAATTGCAGATCGACGATCAAATTCAAAACAACACTTTTCAACTTTACGACTTGGCCGTTCGCTTGTCGGATTCAAGTCTGGTCAAAACGCAGGCCTTCTACAAAGACATACTTTCACGGCCTTTCGATTTCGATGCATCGGAAATGTACGAACTCGATCCCGATAAATCGGATTGGGCCGCCAACGACGCCGAATTGAAAGAACGGTGGCGGAAAGAAATGAAATACAGAACGATGGTGCAATTGTCGAACCTGATGAAAGCGCAAGAAAAGGAAACAGACCAATCGAAGATCAAAACACCGGCGGAATTGGAAGCCGACGCCCGTCAGAGAGAATTGAAATCTGCCGACAACGTGTTGCGTAATTACATCCGGCAAAAGCCGGACAGCAAGTTTGCGATGTACGTGAACGCCGTGATGGCCGTTTTCGATCCTCATACAATATACAATACGCCTACCGACAAAGCGACTTTCGATATCCGCATGTCCGGACAATTGGAAGGCATCGGCGCCACATTGCAATCGTCCGACGGCTACGTCAAAGTGGTCGACATCGTTCCCGGAAGCCCTTCGTACATGCAAGGTGATTTAAAGGTGAACGATTTGATTGTCAAAGTGAAACAGGAACATGAAGCCGAACCCGTCGATCTTTTCGGTATGAATATCGACGATGCCGTCAAACTGATACGCGGCAAAAAAGGTACCAAAGTGACGCTTACCGTCAAACGCAGCGACGGCTCCTTGCGCGACATCACCATCACCCGCGATGTGGTGATTGTGGAAGAAACGTATGCCAAATCGGCAGTGTTGACCGATCCGACAACGAATACCAAAGTAGGCTACATTTACTTGCCTTCGTTCTACATCGATTTCAAGAATACGCCTACCGGCAGAGCTTGCTCCGACGATGTGGCCAAAGAAGTCGAAAAATTGAAAAAAGAAAACGTTCAGGGCATCGTGCTCGACCTGCGCTACAATACGGGCGGTTCGCTGGGCGATGTTATCAAGATGGCGGGACTGTTCATTCCCTCCGGTCCCGTAGTGCAGGTGAAAAGCAATATCGGCCCGCCGCACGTATATTCCGACCCCGATCCGGAAGTGCAATACGAAGGGCCTTTCGCCATTTTGACAAGCTCTTTAAGCGCTTCGGCTTCCGAGATTTTTGCCGCAGCCATGCAGGACTACAAGCGGGCGGTTATCATCGGCGGCCCGAGCACTTTCGGCAAAGGAACCGTGCAGGTGATTGCCGATCTGGACGACTATTTGCCCGAAAACATGGCCAACCTGCGGCCTTTAGGCTCTTTGTTCCTCACCATACAAAAGTATTATCGGATCAACGGAGGGGCGACTCAGCTGAAAGGCGTGGTCTCCGACGTCGTTCTTCCCGACCTGTACAGCGAAATGAAAATAGGCGAGCGTTACGAGGATTACTGCTTGCCGTGGACTACGGTAGATCCCGCTCGCGGATATCGCGTATGGAAAGATCCCGTACCGGTGACGATGTTGCAGAAAAAGAGCAAGGAACGGACAGCCAAAAGCGAGGCTTTTAAGATACTTGCCGAACAAACGGCTTTTCTGAAAAAGGACGATACCAAAGTATCGTTGAACTTGAAAGCATACCGCGCCGATGAGGATAAACGCAAACAGGAAAATAAGCGGTTCGAAGCGGCCGAAAAAAAATCTACACGTCTCAATGTTGCGGGCTTGAGTGTGGATATTACAGCCTTAAATGGCGATACGGCGAAGATTTCGCGTACCGACAAATGGTTGGCCGATTTGAGAAAGGATGTGTATTTGGAAGAAGCGGTGCAAGTGATCGGCGACATGAAATCGGCCGCAAAAAAATAGATTCTCAAATATTTGTAAGAATAGAAAAAAACGCATGTGTTGAAAATAATGCAACTTTAGGATTAAAGATACGGGAGAAATAATTTGCATTATTTTTGTATATCTTTACCGAGTTATTTTTACGTAAAAATATCAAGTCATGAAATCAAATCAGGCCAATAAGCGTAAGTCTGTCATTCAAAAGATCATAGATGACAAAAGGACGATACGCGAATATATACGAAAACATGGTTCATTGAAAGGTTTTGACAATTCAGAAATTAAACTTTCAAAACCGATTTGAAATTGTATATAACGACTACGATTATGTTTTTACTACGCCGGCAGGGGTCGAATACCATATAGTTTTTGTTGACTACTCGGGTATTCTTGAAATTGACTGCCCTGTTTACATGCTTACAATTGATAGAATTATCCCGCCCGAATGTGTGAATATATTTGACGACCGGTCAAAAATTTCAATTTTATACATCCTTCACCTGTTTTTTGAGAACAACGAAAATGCAATAATTGCACTATACGATACTGTCGACGGAATGCACAAAGCAAGAAAAAGACTTTTTGGCACTTGGTTTGAAAAGTATAATACACTGAATATTATTAAAATTGAAGAGAAAGTCTTGATAGATGAAGGAATTTCTACAACAGCAACATTACTTTTTCTTGACGGGAATAAAAATAAAGAAAAACTTATAAGAGCATTTAATAATATTGTAAACGATAATTTTTATTGTTGATTTCCAATAAATTAATGTTTGTGTATTGCTCGAATAACTCTGAGAACATTCGCGAAACTTCAATTTATCCTTTTTTGCTCCGGTTGTAACAAATTTCCCGGTCGCGCGTCTTTTACATAAAGTAAGAATTCTTCTTTATCGGTTGCAACTTTCCGGAAGGTTTCAATCGTCTAATCGATATCAAAACCGACACCGCAGGTTATTACCTGCGGTATAAATCTCTGTATCAGCCATGAAGAAGATTATTTGTATTTCGATCATCGTTTTGTTTGCCTTTCGGATGTACGGTCAGGCCGACATCAAAGGGCGGGTTCTCGAAACCGGCGGAAAGCCTTTGGAATACGCCACCGTTGCTTTATACAACGCCGGCGACTCGATGCTGTGTCGGGGAACAGTTACCGGCGCCGACGGTCGATTCGTCCTCGAAAAAATAAATCGCGGCAAATATTTCATTACCGTTTCGATGATCGGATTCGAAAAGGTTTCGCACGAAATAGCCGTCATCAATACCCAAACACATACCGTGCAGGATATTACACTCGGTGAAAGTGCACATGCTTTGAAAGAAGTTACCGTGTCGGCCACGCGCAATTTCGTGGAGCAGCAGGCCGACAAGATGGTTATCAACCCCGAAGCAAGCGTCACCGCCGCATCCGACGATGCATTGGAAGTGCTGAGCAAGTCGCCCGGAGTCGTTATCGATAAGGATAACAACATCACACTCAAAAACAAACAGGTGAAAGTGATGATCGACGGCCGTCCGACATACTTGTCGGGCGAACAATTGGCGGCGATGCTGCGCAACATGCAGGCAACATCCGTCGATCGCATCGAAATCATCGAAAACCCCTCGTCGCGCTACGATGCCGAAGGCGACGGCGGAATCATCAACATCCGCACCAAGCGCGGACTGATGCGCGGGTACAACGGCAGCCTGACGCTCGGCGCCGGCGCGGGAAAACATTTTTCAGGCAATTACGGTATCGATTTGAATTACCGTAACGAGAAATGGAACGTTTACGGCAACTACTACGGCGGCCGGCGTCGCGGCTGGAACAACATCGAGCTGACCCGTCGTTTTCTGCAATCGGACAGCTCATTGTACCGGCAGTATTCCGAGGAAAGATGGAATTCGGATTATCACAATGCCAAATTGGGCGTCGACTATTATATCACGCCGAATCAGGTAGTCGGGATCATGGCGCGCGGCAATTTCGGCAAAAATGCTTCGGACGCGGGCGGCGATGCGCATATTTTCGATGCGGGCGGCAAGGAGATACAACGCACGCATACCGACGATGCGAACGACGGCGATTGGCGCAACCTGCAAGTGAATATGAATTATAAATGGACCGTCGACACGCTCGGCCGGGAATTGACCATCGATGCCGACATGGCCCGCTATCGTTCGGATAATATGACCGATATGAGCACGAGTTACATCCCGCCGCAAACGCCGCTCGTCATGCACAAGGAACAAGGCGGAACGTCCGGGTTTTATTCCTTCAAAGCCGACTATGTGTTGCCGCTGAACGATAAAACGAAAATAGAAACCGGCATCAAGATGAGTAAAGCGAAGATCGACAACGATTTGAATTTCCGTCAACGGGACGAAAACGGCAATTGGGGCGACCCGAATCGCATGAGCAACCGTTTCGTATACAGCGAAAACATTAACGCGGCGTACCTGAGCGGCCGATACACGATGAACGACAAAACGAGCGTACAATTGGGTTTGAGAGGCGAATACACCGTTTCCGACGGAGAGAACGCCACGAACGAGCAACGGAACGAACGCGATTATTTCAACCTGTTTCCGAGTTTTTTCGCACAACAAAAATTCAACGATAAACATCAATTCGGGTTGTCGTACAGTTACCGTATCGGGCGGCCGCCTTATTGGCTGCTCAACCCTTTCGTGTGGCTGCTCGACCCCTACACCTACAATAAGGGCAATCCGTTTCTCGATCCGCAGTTCGCGCACTCGGCCAAGCTGTCGTACACGCTCAAAAACAAATACATCTTTTCCGTCGATTACGGCTATACGAAAGATTCGTGGATGCAGGTGCTGGAACAGGACGATGCCACGCGCACCACGATTATCACATGGAAGAATCTCAACAATTTTTACAACGCAAGCATGACGGCGGTGCTGCCCATAAAGATCACCAAACGGTGGAACACCGATACGAATCTTACCGGATACTACGGGCAATATAAATCACCTTTCGGGGAAGGCGAAATCGATCAAACGCGCTTTACTTTTCGCGGAAATACCACTTTCACCTTCACCTTGCCGAAAGATTTTACCGTCGAACTGTCCGGCCGATACATGAGCAAAAGCATATACGGCATGTTGAACATGAATGCGCGCGGCTCGGTCGACGTGGGGATGCAAAAACAGTTTTTCGACAAAAAAGCCACATTGAAACTGAGCGTGAGCGATGTTTTCGCAACACAGAAATTCCGCTACACGGCGCAATACGAAAACATCAATTTGGCCGGCTGCGAAAATTACGACAGCCGCCGTGCAAACCTCACATTTACATGGCGTTTCGGGCGCACCGACATTAAGGCGGCGCGTCAACGATCGACGGGGTTGGAGGAAGAAACGAGCAGGGCCGGGAAATAGCGGAGTAGCGGAAAATTGATAATGAGAACGCCGATATTATTGCTTTTTAATACCGGTTTTTTTGCATTTTCAGGCTTTACGGTCTTATTTTTTCAGGAAAATGCAATTTTTACGATCCCATTTTTTCAGGAAAATATAGTTTTTACGGTCTCATTTTTTCAACTTTTTTCAAAAGTAGGACAAACCGCCGCGCTTTGACGACCTGCAAAAGCGTCAAGCAAACCCCTTGCCGAGACAATCCCGCTCGCGCTTCAAAATCTTCATAATTTCCTTTGAAAAACAACAACCGGATTATAATATTTCATATTTTTGTAACCGATAAAATGGCTGTATTGATAAGGAATTAATTGGTTACGATATGAAAAAACATCTTCTTTTATTGACGTTTGTGCTTATGTCGGGCTTTGCGTTTGCCCAAAACAGGGAAATCGTGCAGGCAACCTCGAAAGATAATCTGGCCGATAAAGTATCCACACAGATGCAATACATATTTCCCGATTTTACTTTGGGAGAAGTATATTACAAATTTTCGTCCGGCGGCAGCGGAAAAATGAATTACAACATGTTGCTCGGCGAAATGCAGTTTATCGATCCGAACAACAGGGTGTTGGCGTTGGCCAACGTAGAGGATGTACTGATGGTGAAAATCAACAGCCGGACATTCTATCCGTACAAAAGCAAAGAGTTTACCGAAGAATTGTTGTCGACCGGCAAAGTTCAATTGCGCGTCAGGCGTAAAGGCAATGCGGCGGCGCACAGCAAAAATGTGGCTTACGGGGGACAGTCGTCTGTTTCGTCGGTTACATCGTACAACAGCATCGACGATGGAAACCGGCGCTACAACTTGAATGTGACGGAAGGCGTATTGATCACCTTGGACAATTTTTATTATCTGGTGTCGGGCAACGACAAATATACCTTGATCAAAGGCGTAAAAACGTTCACCAAACAATTTCCGAAACATAAAGCCCAAATTGAGGAATTCGTGAAAGAACACGGTACCCGCTTCGACAACGAAGACGATTTGAAGGCCTTGACGGAATATTGCAGCAAATTATGATGTGCCGGACAGCTCCGGAAACTTCGAGCATGAGGCTCGCGAAAGTAAACCGGCATTTGCCGGCCGTTTAACAACAAGAAATCAGATCACATGAAAAAATTTTTATTCATTCTCGGTATCCTACCCTGCATGGCCTTGCAAGTGAAGGCGGGCGGTTTGGTTACCAACAGCAATCAAAGCGCCGCATACGTTCGTATGTTGGCACGCGGAGCCTCTACTTCGGGCGATGCGGTTTACTATAATCCCGCCGGCCTGATGGCTATCGATCCGGGTCTTACCGTTTCGCTCAACAGCCAAATGGTATGGATGAAACGCACCCTGACCAATACCTTGCCGACCTTGAACAATCACGAATTTATCGGCAAACTGTACGTACCGGTCTTCCCCGGCGTATATGCCGCATACAAAACCGGCAACTGGGCGTTCTCGTTAGGATTTAACCCGCCGGCAGGAGGCGGCAGCGTTAAATATGCCGACGGTTTGCCGATGCTGGAAATACCTGTATCCGCCATCCCCGCTTCGCTGACCGCCCTTGGTGTACCTACCACCGCGTATTCCATGCAGTCGATGATGGAAGGCTCTTCCATCGTTTACGGCGTTCAGGCGGGCGCCACGTACAGCATCAACGATATGTTGGGCCTCTACGGCGGCATACGCTTCTCGTTTGCCCGCAACAGCTACGAAGGATACGTCCGTAATATCCGAATAAATCCCGTAGTTCCCGGCATCAATCCTTCGGGAGCCATGATTCCGGCTTCGGCATTCTTTCAAGCCGGTGGCAACGAAGTTTTGGCTGCCGCTACATCCGACCAATCGCTCGATGTATCGCAGAAAGGAAGCGGCGCAGCTCCGATTCTCGGTCTGCATTTCAGGGTCAACAGTCTGAACTTGGCCGCAAAATACGAATTCAGGACAAAAATGACCCTCACCAACGATACGAAGCAGAACGCCATGAACATGTATCCCGATGGGCAGGAACTGCGGGCGGATGTGCCGGCTTTGTTGTCGGTAGCCGGAAGCTATGATATTGTCCCGGCAGTGAAGTTTTCGGTGACCTACCTGCACCATTTCGAGCCGCAGGCAACCCTCGAAAGCTGGGCGCCCGTTGCAACAGAACCGAACGGCGGGCATATCGTGCAGCGGCAGGAGTTGGTAGACCGCGGCACCAACGAATATATGGCCGGGCTGGAGTGGAAACCGACCGACAAGCTGTTGCTCAGCGCCGGTTGCCAAAGAAGCGATGTGAGCGTATCCGACGCATGGCAGAACGACATCACCCATAACTTGGATAATTTTTCGGCGGGGTTGGGCGCCGCCTACCGGTTTACCGACCGTTTGACCCTGAATGTCGGCGGAATGTACACATGGTACGATTCGCAGACCGTAAAAACCCAAACATACGCCCGCACCAGCCGGGTGGTTGCGGTAGGAGTGGATTACAGATTTTAACGGTTAATGGAAATATAAACCTCATATTGTTTGTTTTTGGTAAAAAACATCATTAATTTTGTCGCTTTAAATCTCACAACCAATAAACAATATTACAATACAATGGCAAACAGACGTGATTTTTTGAAAAGAGCTTCATTGGCGATAGCCGGAGGCGTGGTAGGCGGCAGTATTATTTCCGCTTGCGGAGGCAGCAGTACTAAAGGTTCCGGTAGTACGGACTCGAAATCGGATGCCGGTACCAAAAAATATATAGGATTACAACTTTATTCTTTGCGTGAAGACATCAAAGAGTCGGGAATTCAAAAAGTTCTCGAAATCGTTGCCGCAATGGGATATGTTAACCTTGAAACCGCCGGATATAATGACGGAATGATTTACGGCGTTGCCCCAGCCGAATTCAAAAAAATGGTAGACGGTTTGGGCATGAAGGTTACGAGCGCACACTTGAGCCGTAACTTGAGCGGTAACCGCGATGAAGACATGGCTTGGTGGAACAAAGCCACAGACGCACACGCCGCGGCCAACATGAAATACATGGTCATGCCGATGTCGCCGCTCAGTGGTGAAGGCGCTACTTTAGACAACGTAAAGAAATACGGCGAATACTTTAATGCGGTCGGTTTGATTACCGCCGGCGCCGGCATTGCTTTCGGATATCACAATCATGCTTTCGAATTCGAAAATAAGATCGACGGAGTGCCCGTATACGATCTGTTGGTCGAAAACACCAGTCCCGACCATGTGTTCTTCGAAAATGATGTATATTGGACACAAAAAGGCGGATACAACCCCGTTGATTATTTGAAGAAATATCCCAAAAGGATCAAAGTGCTTCATATTAAAGACGAAAAAGCGATCGGCGCCAGCGGAACCATGGATTTCAAGACCATTTTCGATCAGGCTTACGCCAACGGCGTTAAGGACTGGTATGTGGAAGTGGAACGCTACGACGGCACTCCGCAGGAAGACGTGAAGAAAAGTTACGATTACTTGGCAAAAGCCGATTACGTAAAATAAACATGTCGAGCACCGTAAAAACAAAGGCAGGCAACCGAAAGGTTGCCTGTTTTTGTTTATTGAGGGCCTGATCGGCAAAAATGGAGAACTGCTTAGTTTTAGGGGTAAAATCGATTTTTCGGAATGGCCTCATAAATGAAATTTTGACGCGGTTACCTTGATTCGGAAAATTCAAATCTTCACAAATCACATAAAATCTTTACTTTTGCCAAAGAAACATTCACGTTATAGAAAAATCAAATGACCGAACAGGATTTGAATAATTTATTGGAGCAATTGATAAAAGTTCCTGAGAACGAATGGATAGAATTCAAGTTCAACTATCATTCCGATGAAGAAATCGGGGAGCGAATATCTGCGCTTACCAATGGAGCGTGTTTGAATAACCAACCGTTCGGCTACCTTGTTTTTGGCATCGAAGACGAAACCCGTATCATAAAAGGTACAACCTTCAAAGCAAAATCGCAAAAGCGGGGAAACGAAGAATTGGAACATTGGCTTGCCCAGCGGGTAAATCCACGGATTGATTTTCATGTATACGAATTTGATTATCAAGGCAAACACATCTCATTATATGAAATTCCGGCGGCAAACAATCAACCTGTCGATTTTTTGAATATTCCTTATATCCGCGTGGGCAGCATTACCCGGAAATTGTCCGGTTTCCCGGATAAAGAGCGTAAAATTTGGAAAAAAGAGCCGGTAAAGCCATTTGAACGGGAAATCGCAATGCCATGTGTTTCACCGGACGATGTGGTGCGCCTGTTGGATACCCAATGTTATTTCGATTTGATGGAAATACCTTATCCGACAACCCGGGACGGGGTTTTGGAGCGTTTTGAAAGCGAAAAGCTGATTAAAAAGCGGGAAAGCGGTTACTCGATT
>JAVBRP010000362.1:0-4307 GCA_031547815.1 Bacteroidales bacterium
GATTGTACCTGTTAAAAAATAGTTTTTGAGATTATTTTTTTATAACAAAAAAGACTTTTTAGTTTGAAGATATGAGATAAATTACATTTCTTTGCAGTTTAAATTTTATATTAAACCATATTTATTAATTTAATATTTAAGTATATGTCAGATATTGCATCAAGAGTGAAAGCTATCATTGTCGACAAATTAGGTGTTGATGAGAACGAAGTTACCCCGGAAGCCAGCTTCACCAATGATTTGGGCGCTGATTCTCTTGACACTGTCGAGCTGATTATGGAATTCGAAAAGGAATTCAATATCGGCATACCCGACGATCAGGCTGAAAGCATTGCTACTGTGGGCGCAGCAATCAAGTACATCGAAGAAAACGTTAAAAAGTAGTATTGTTTTAGATTGTAGCTATGCAATTAAAACGAGTTGCAGTAACCGGTCTTGGAGCACTTACCCCGATAGGCAACAGCGTTTCGGAATATTGGAACGGCCTTATTAACGGAGTAAGCGGTTCCGACTGGATTACACGTTTTGATGCGTCTAAGTTTAAAACACGGTTTGCTTGTGAAGTAAAAAATTTCGATCCTTCGGCTTTTTTCGAAAGAAAGGAGATCAAGAAATACGACCTGTATACACAGTTTGCTATCGTTGCAGCATCCGAGTCGATTGCCGATTCGGGTCTGGATTTGGAGCAAACCGACTTGGAAAGAGTCGGAGTCATCTGGGCATCGGGTATCGGCGGTATCGCCACCTTTGCCGAAGAATTGAAAAGTTATTACGGTGGTGACGGCACTCCTCGTTTTAATCCCTTTTTCATACCGAAAATGATTTCGGATATTGCCGCAGGGCAAATATCCATCAAATTCGGGTTGAAAGGGCCTAATTATGCGACAGTGTCGGCTTGTGCTTCATCGTCAAATGCTGTCATAGACGCATTCAATTATATCCGGTTGGGAAAAGCCGATGTATTCGTTGCCGGAGGCTCCGAAGCCGCCATCAACGAAACAGGCGTGGGCGGTTTTAACGCCATGCAGGCTCTTTCTACCAACAACGATCATTACAAAACGGCATCGCGTCCGTTCGATAAAGACCGCGACGGTTTTGTAATAGGTGAAGGTGCAGGCGGATTGATTCTTGAAGAATACGAACACGCCGTAAAAAGAGGAGCAAAAATTTACGCTGAAGTTATCGGCGGCGGTATGTCGGCCGATGCTTATCATCTCACGGCTTCACATCCCGAAGGCGACGGCGCTTTCCGAGCGATGAGAGCTGCCCTGGAAGATGCAGGGCTGAAACCCGAAAGCGTTGATTATATCAACGTTCATGGAACCTCTACGCCCGTGGGTGACCCTTCCGAAGTTAAGGCAATACAGCGTTTATTTGGAGAGCACGCTTACAAGCTCAATATCAGTGCAACAAAATCGATGACCGGGCACTTATTGGGTGCTGCCGGCGCCATCGAAGCCATTGCATCGATATTGGCTATGAATAACGACACTGTTCCTCCAACGATCAACCATTTCACTGACGATCCCGAGCTGGACAATAAATTGAATTTCACTTTCAATAAAGCGCAAACACGAAAGATGAATTACGTGTTGAGTAATACTTTCGGTTTCGGAGGTCACAACACTTCGGTAATATTTAAAAAACCGGAAAAATAGGTTTATTACGGTGATGATAGATACATTAAAACTCCTTATGGTAAAAGATAAGGAGTTTTATTCTTTTTTAAAGAAACAGCTTAACATCAGGCCGAAAAATCTCAAACTGTATGAGTTAGCCTTTTTGCATCGGTCTGCTTCGCTTTTGTTGCCCGACGGGAACGTGGTCAATAACGAGCGGCTCGAATTTTTGGGAGATGCTATCATCGATGCTGTCATTGCCGATTATCTGTTTCGTAAATTCCCGGGCGAACGCGAAGGTTTTTTGACGCGCATGCGCTCAAAAATCGTCAACCGCGCGCATTTGGATTCGATTGCCAACCAAATGGGCCTGGTGCAAGTGTTGGTAGCCTACGCCACCAACACCGAAGCCATGAAGAAACGCATTTGCGGCGACGCTTTCGAGGCGCTTGTCGGAGCCATGTATCTTGACAAAGGTTACGAAAAGACGCATAAATACCTCACGGAATACGTGCTCGCCAAATACGTCAATCTGGAACGGTTGGCGCATACGGAAACCGATTTCAAAAGCCGGCTTATCGAATGGGGTCAGAAATATAAATTACAGGTTTCGTTCGGCGCCATCGAGGAATACAAAGACGATTCGGAATCGGAATACAACGGCGCGGGATATTTTTATGTGCAGGTGACCATTGCCAACGTCCCCATCGCAAAAGGATCGGGGCAATCGAAGAAAGAAGCCGAGCAGGATGCTTCGCGCAAAGCGTTGACATTTATTTCCACATCGACCGATTTCTCGACGGACGCTTTGGTGCAGTACTTGGAACGAATCAAAGAACGCCAATAACATGGCTAAGCGGATTATTCTGAAACCGGATATGCCGCCGCCGTCATTCACGATCATCGGCATATCTTCGCACGAGAACGATTATCGATTGTCGTGGAGCATCAACGAACAAACGGGATTGGCTTTTGCGCAGGCCGAAAGCCTTGTCACCGATGCGGGTAAAGAGTTTACCCGGTTTGTTCACGAAGATGAAGATCGTGCGCTTCTGCTTATTTCCAACCGTTGCGACAACGGCTTTCTGCTCGAAAAATACAAAAACTTCGATTTTATTTTGAAATTCGATACGGAACTGACCGATGCGGAATTATCCGCTTGGATGCGCAATTTGAAGAAAGTGCCGCTCATTTCCGCCGTTTTCCCGATACCGCTCGGGAAGCAAATACTGCAAATATTGGCGTAGACACGCCGCCGGCTGTGCCGATGAGAAAAACCGGCATCAATCGAATGATTATTTCACTTTTTGAAAAATAATTTTCAAATATCCCATAAATGGTATATTTCGGGATAAACTTTTTCTTCATTTTTGCGGTTCAATTGTTTTATTACACGCGTGCGAGTCAAGGACTAATATTCGTCGGATACGTCATGTTTTTACCAAAAACACACAATCGGTGAAGAAATTTTATCCTTGATTCGCATTTTTTGCAGGTTACTAATTGATTAAGGAAGGAGTTTAAAACAAAATTCCCGGTACTGTTGAACTTGCCTCGCCGGGGAATCAACGCTTCTGAAAAATAAAGGATTTCCTGCCAACATATTGTATCTTTTCGGACTTGAAATCCAAAATATGGAGATGGAATAATAGCCTGTAAATCAACACATCAAAGAACGTTTTATAAAAACAAAACAGGTGAATTGTAGATTACCGGTTAAAGATAGCGAACGAACTGACCGGTCGTCGTTGGGGGAAGCTCTTTAAGAAGCATTCGGGGGATTATGCAGATGGAGTACAGAGAAAGCATTCAGGATACCCCGTGCAAAGTGTAACCCTATACTTTCAGGAATATCTTTTGTCGATACAGGAAATACAGGAAGCCCCAGCAAATCGCCATTCCGGCAAGGCCGTTCAAAAACGGCGCCCACGATTCGGGAAATAAATTAACCGTTCCGCCGAAAATAAATTTGGACGTGTAGGAGAAATCGATCATGCGCTTGGCCATGTAAATGGTGATGGAATTGAGGCCGATGATGGTGAAGAAGAACGACCATTTGCGGTAACCGCGCACATCAACGATGAAGTAGAAAAGGGCGAACAGCAAAAGGCTCAATCCGCCGACGAAACAAGTAAAGGAACTTGTCCATAAATTTTTGTTGATCGGAAAAATAAAATCCCACAGCAAACCGATCGCCGCAAGTCCGACACCCGCGCCGACCATATATCCTGTTTTCTTCGTCTCGCTCATCCCTTCTTTACGCATTTTGACAAATTGCCCCGTAAGCATCCCGAGCAAGGCGGTTGCCGTGGCCGGAATAACTCCGAGAATACCTTCGGGATCGTGGACGCCCAAATATAATTTACCCGGCAAAAACATCCGGTCGAAATAACTCGTGAAATTGCCTTCCGCCGAAAAACGTTCCGCGCCGGGATAATCGGGCGCCGGGACGAACGTCAGCAACAGCCAATAGAAGATCAACAAACCCGCGCACCAAATGCTGCGTGCGGTAACGGTTTTGGTATTCATGAAAATCAATGCGCCGAACATCCATGCCAAACCGATGCGGCCGAGAACGCTTGCGCAGCGCAAATTTGCAAAATCGAAATACAACAGGCCGTTGTATATCAGGCCGAACAACACCAATGTCAGTCCCCGACGAATAACTTTCAGGTGCAGCGATTGTCG
>JAVBRP010000338.1:0-8650 GCA_031547815.1 Bacteroidales bacterium
CCTTTGTTACTCAACGGTATTTTTACCTGAACGGTGACACTCTTTGAATCAGAGTCAACAATGATTGCTGAAATATCTTCCATAAACAAATTGTTTTTGAGATGGCAAAGATATAAAATACATCAAATAAAAATTACACCCTCTGTACATTGATGTAGATCTGACCACGGCCAAATTGGTACGTAATGACAACACTGAGGACATTATTAATCTGCTAAGTGCTGTAAATGAGCTACGTACTATAAATACAAAGAATAAAATGGTCACATAGCTGCAAAAGACCCTAAAATAGGCTAATGTATCAATGTCAAAGAACAAAAAATCAAAAAATGCCCACAGTAAATATGCGGACTTGGTGCCGGGAAACTTTAGTGAATAATTAGACTCTACTTAATGCGTAATGTGGGTTAACGTATTGCGAATTTGTCCGAATACCCAACAACATCCTTTGATATATCCGGTAAAAAAAAGATAGCGAAACCGAGACTTCGCTATCTTTTAAACTTCAAGGAAAATGATATGACATCAATTTCCTTGACCAATATTTCTTGTTATTCCCAACCGGGATTTTGCGTTATTTTATCGTTCAATTGTATTTCTGTCGGAGGAATTGCAAACAGATATCCTCTTTCACTGAATTTACGATTGCGGAGCGCATTTCCGATAAAGCCTTTGACGGTGTGATTACACAAATCTTTAGCGGTTTTCCACCGCCGAATATCCGAATACCAAATTCCCTCGGCAGGGAATTCGACTTTCCGTTCGTGGCGAATCCGTTCGCGGACTTCGTCTTTGGTTCCTGCCGGGATTGGCGGCAGACCTGCTCTGTTGCGCACCCGATTGATGGCATCGTAAACCGATTGATCGGGGCCGCTTGCTTCATTTTGGGCTTCGGCATACATTAAGAGTACATCTGCATAGCGAATAACGGGAATGTTATTCGGTGAGTTGCCGGATACCGTGTTTTCATTGCCTTCGTGAACAAATTTTCTCCAACAGTACACTGCCGTAAAATTCGATTTAAAACTCGTGGCATCGGTAGTCACTATGGGCCATTTATAGGTAAATTTCACGTTGTCTTTACCGATATATTCTGACCAGGGGACTATTACCGTCTGATTCATGCGCAGGTCTCTGTTTTCGTATATCTTCCTGACCGATGCTTCGTCATTCCAATCTTCCGCCTTGTTCGGATCGAAAGTTTCTCCTTTGGCATTCGTGTAATTACTCCAACTGAACGGTTGTCCGTCCAATGTTTCATAAGCGTCTACCAATATCGGCGTAGGTATGGATCGTTGTCCGCCGCTAATCCCGTAGGTATTCGGATTCCCGCAAACCCCGTTGTTCGGATTTCCGTATCCGGTTTGTGCCATAAATTGGACGTCAAAGAGTATTTCTTTGTTTACCGTTCCGTCGGCATTAACTTCCCATTTATAATTGAATATTTGAGAATATACGGGATGCAAATCTCTGTCGCTGTTATCGATCACGTCTTTGAAATCGGCTGCCGCTTCGCTCCACTTTTGTGCATAGAGTTTTGCTTTTCCGCGCAAAGCGATGGCCGCCCATTTGGTGGCGCGCCCTATATCGCCTTTCGTATAATTCGGCTCCAGTACGGAAATAGCATCGGTACAATCCCTTACGATAAGCGCATATACGTCGTCCGCAGAACTTCTTGCTTTATATGCCTCGTCATAATTCATCGGTTCTTCGTATATCGGAACGCCTCCGTACATATCCCACAACTTGAAATAATACAGCGCGCGAAGAAACTTGGCTTCTCCTATCAAACGTTTTTTGACATTTTCGTTCATCGTGATGTCCGGAATACGTTGTATGGCAGTGTTGGCACGGTATATACCTCCGTACAGAATTTGCCACGGATTGTAAAACATTCCTCCGGAATTCGGATACGCATCGGTGTCAAAGCTATTCGACCATGTCTGATACGATATATCCGAGAAATCATCGAGTAAACTGTACGATATCCAATATACCATCAACGCTTTGTAGGCTTCGTAAGTTGCACTTATTCCGCTTACGGCATCTTGTTCGTTTGCCCAGAATGAGCCTTGCGATAATTGTGTCAACGAGTCTCTTTGAAGAAAATCTTCTTTACACGAGAACAGACAAACCGATGCGATTATTATTGATATAATTTTGTTTTTCATTGTCTTATATTTTAAAATGTAACATTAAGACCAAATATCCATTGCTTCATCGTGGGGTAAACCACTCCAACATTTTCGGGGTCGAAACCGTCATAATCGGTGAACGTGAAGAAGTTTTCCAAAGTGGTGTATACTCTGAGGCGATTGATGAAGATTTTCGACGATATGTTTTGCGGAACGGTATATCCCAACTGTATCGTTTTGATACGGAAATATGCGGCGCTTTGCAGCCAATAATCGCTCGGAACCGTATTATTGCCTATTTTGGGAGTAAGACGCGGATATATTGTCGATTTGTTTGTCGGGGTCCATCGGTTCAATACTTTTGCATTGATGACATAGTCCTGATGCAAATCGAAAGTATTAAATTCATCGCCGCCGTAATATGCATCGACACCCGACACGCCTTGCCCCAATACATACAGATCGAATCCTTTGTATGCGGCGCTTAGGTTGATTCCGTAAGTCATCTTGGGTATGGAGGAACCTTTGATCACGCGGTCGTCATCGTTGCCTATGATCTTGCTTCCGGGTTTATCGGTGGCATCGGCATCGATATTTTTATAAAGAAAATCGCCGGGCGATGGTTTTAAGGAAAATGTATATCCTTTGGCCAACAAATCGTCAACTTCGGATTGCTCCTGAATGATGTGATCCACCTCGCGTACATAAAAACGTCCGAAAGATTCTCCTTCCTTGATCACCTGTACCTGACTGCCTTTTTTCAATTCGATGAGTTCTCCTTTGTATTTCAAAACTTTATTTTTGACCATACTCAGGTTTCCGCCCACGGAATAAGTGAATTCTTTCCCGATTTTTCCGATATAATTGACTTGGGTTTCAAAGCCTTTGTTTTCGATTTCTCCGACATTCTGCCACGGAGCGGTGACAGCCCCCATAACGTATGGTACCGCCTGGTTCATCAATTGATCGCCGATAACTTTATTGAATACATCGACCGAGAGTGTCAACGTATTTCTGAAAAATGCCAAATCTAACCCGATGTCGGTAACGTTTGCCGTTTCCCATGTCAGTATCTTGTTCGGCAAAAGTGTTGTAGCCATTCCGGGTGCAACAGCCCCGTTGAACGAATAATTTTTATTCGCGTATGTTGCCTGATACACGTAATCGCCGGTGATGTTATTGTTACCGAGCTGTCCCCACGAGGCTCTCAGTTTCAAGTTGCTTACTGCCGGACGTATCGATTCGAAGAAAACTTCTTCCGAAAGCCTCCATCCGGCCGAAAAAGACGGAAAGAATCCCCAACGATGATCCTTGTCGAACCGCGAAGAGCCATCGTAACGGGCATTGGCTTCGAATAAATATTTCCCTCGAAAATCGTAATTGATGCGGCCGAAATAGGAACGAAGCGCCCAATCCGTGGCTGTACCTGTGGCTGTGGCGTTGTCGGCCCCGGCATCCAATACGTAGATGACATCGCTGGTAAAATTCGACTTTCCTGCCGTAAATTTATCCATTCGCGAATATTCCTGATCGAACCCGACCAATGCCGATATGTTATGTGCATTATTGATGGAATAATTAAATCGCAAAATCGTATTTACCAAAGTATTATAATATCTTGTGCTCGTATTCGACAGACTGTTTTGCGACAAGGTTTCATAATTTTTGGTATTTGTACGTGTATTCCAAATGGTAACCGGCTTATAATATGCCCAATCTCTCCTGTTGTCGTACATACCGGCATAACTTGTTTCGAACTCGAAGTGTTTGAGGAAATTTATTTTGGCAAAAAATTTCGCTCCCACATACTGCCTTTCGAAATTGCCCGATGCATTGTCCACATACGCTCGCGGATTATGCGCCTGCTGTATCTCGCCTTTCATCATGCTGCCTCCGTAGCGCCCGTCCGATGCTTGAGGCAAAATACCGGGATTGGTAGCCAGCATATTTCCAAAAAATTGCTTCACGTCTACCGGATCTCTGTCCGACCAATAACCGAAAACATTACCTCCCACCGCCAACCAATCGGTCACTTGGGAATCGGCATTCAATCGGAACGAATATTTCCTGTACCCGGCATTGTCTATAATTCCTTTATTATCGAGATAGCCCAACGACATCATAAAGTTTGCCTTTTCGCTTCCTCCGTTTACCGACAAGTTGTGTTCGGTGATGACCGAAGGTTGCAACATTTCGTCGAACCAATCGGTATTGGGATAGTTGATCGGATCGGTTTTTGACTTTTCGCGCCATTCATCAATTAAAGGCTGCTCATAATATATCGGCTGTTTGTTATTTGTCGCCGATTCGTTGAGCAATTCCATGTGGGTCGGATAATCGCTGATGAAATCGAGCATGTTGGCAGCGCTTTGTTGCCCTACGTAGCCGTTGTAGTTCACCGATACTTTCCCGGCCTTTCCTCTTTTGGTGGTAACCAAAATGACCCCGTTGGAAGCTCTTGCACCGTAAATAGCCGAAGACGATGCATCCTTGAGTACGGAAACGCTTTCCACATCATTCGGGTTAACATCTTTTATATTACCGGCCACTCCGTCAATCAAGACCAACGGCTCCGAGTTGGTCCACGAACTCACGCCGCGCACTTGCAATGTGATGCTTTCATCGCCCGGCGCCGAACTGCTTTGCGTGATATTCAATCCCGGAGTCAAACCGGAAATAGCCGAGGCCAAATTTGTGGTCGGCCGGCTGTCCATCGCTTCGTTGAAATTCACGGAAGTAACCGATCCGGTGAGGTTTTGTTTTTTCATCGTTCCGTAACCGACTACCACCACTTCTTCAATTTCGCAGGCGTCCACGCTTAACGAAACATCGAACTTTGTTTGGTCGCCCACCGCATACTCTTGCGTTTGGTAACCCACAAACGAAAACACCAGAACGGCATTTTTGTCAGGTACGTTAATGGAATATTTTCCGTTTACATCCGTCACCACGCCGACGGTTGTTCCCTTAACAAATACGTTCGCACCCGGCAGCGGGCCGCCGTTGTCGGCAACCGTCCCTGTTACGATGATGCCTTGCCGTGCAAACGGCGTAATGATGACGATGTTGCCTTCCATGTATTCTACGGAAGCAGGCGTGTCGCGGAATATTTGATCGAGCACCGCCTTGATGTCGGTGTCCTGAGCTTTGATGCTCACTTTCTTATCCAGCACGTTAAAATCGTCGCTGTAAAAGAACCGGTAGGAACTTTGGTTTTCGATCGATTTCAAAACTTCTTTGATGGATACGTTACGCATATCGTTGTGCAAACTGATGTTTTGCGAAAAGCCTGTTGCATACACATTCAAAGAAGCGATGATAACAAGCATGAAAGATAACTTCATAACAAGAAATAATGATTTGTTTTTACAAAAAATTGTCATAATATTGTCCTTAATTTGATTAATAATCATTTTTTATTTCGGACAAGCCCCGGCAAGGGCTTTCCGAAAGAGTCTCGAGGAGGCCTCGGTTCAGGGGGCTTCCTTTTTTCATTTTGTTTCGGATACTTTCATAGGCACATATCGGTTTATAATTGATTGGTTTATTGTATGATTCATTGATTTTTCAAAATAAATTCCTCGTATAATTGTTTATCTTCGCCGATGATGATCACATCCTTTTCGAACGAATATTTCAACGGAATGGTTCGGCGAAGTATTTTCATAACCTGCTCGACGGGTTCGCGCCGGATGGAACCCGTGAAGTGATAATTCTTGATATTGTCCGACGAAAACACGATTTGCACGTTATACCGCCGTTCAAAATCTTTGGAAAGATTTCCCAATTTTTGTTTTTCGATGATCCACAAATCGTCTTTCCACGAAGTGTACAATTCGGTTTTGATGTTGTTCTCGACAACAATCGGTTGTTTTTCGGGCGTATTGCTATCGGTTGCCGATGCCGTTCCGGGTTCGTCGGGCAGGCTTGGTTCCGTCGGCGCCCGCATCTCCGGCCGATAGGTAACATTCTCGTTCGGTTTCATGGCGATGGAGAATGTTTTGTCGTTCCCGTCTTTTCCTTCCACCACAATCCGCCCTTTTACCAATGTGGCGGTAACGGCTTTGTCTTCGGGATAAGCCTTTACGTTGAATGTTGTTCCCAACGCTTTGATGGACAAGCCGCCTGCTTTCACGGTAAACGGTTTTTCGGGATCGGTAACCACTTCGAAACATGCTTCACCCGTAAGCTGCACTTCGCGGTCGCGCGCTCCGTACGTGTCGTTGTAAGTCAGTTTGCTGCCTCCGTTCAACCATATTTTCGTGCCGTCGGGCATATCGACGGAGCTTTGCGATCCCGATTTGGCGTAAACCGTTGTTACGGTCGGTATCATCGTTATATGCATTTCCGCGATCGATTGCTCGTTGCGCATGAACCAACCGGCAGCGCCCGCTCCGATAATGATGATCACCCACGAAGCGGCGATTCTTTGCCACGTCCAAAACGGTTGCAGTCGTCTGCCTGCGTTGCGTCGGGATAGCTTTTCGGCCAATTCGACCATGTTTTTCTCCTTTTCGCCTCCGGAAATATCGTCGCCCGACAATGCCCATGCATGGCGCATCTCATTGAAATACGACTTGTTGTCGGCCGATTCGTCAATCCACGCCTTCAATTTCGCCAAATCGTCCGCATTCAAAGAGTCGGATAAGTGACCCGCAATCAACCCTTTGACTTCGTCCGATATGTGATTTTCTCGATTCATATTATTTGCTTCAAAAGTTATGACAAGATTATTATTCGAATTGATTAGTCGAAACGTATTTTTTTTATTTTTTTAATCTCAGGTATCTCAGCGCCCTCTCAGTGTAATAATTTTTGTGACCCTGAGGGCCGCTGAGAAGACACCGGGAATCACCGAGAAAATTATGTCGTTTCCCGATGCAATATCGCCTTTTGTCTGATCGTTTCCAGCGCTTTGTAAATATGCGCCCGCACGGTGTTTACCGAAATATTCAATTTTTGCGCAATTTCTTCGTTGCTCAAATTTTCGTAACGGCTGAGCACAAAAACCTCGCGACATTTGTCGGGTAAGGTTTCGATGGCCCGACGGATCAACATATCGGTATTGTCCCGTTCCATGTTTTCGATAATAAAATCGTCCACCCGATAGGTATCTCTGATAAATTGCCACTCTTCTTCGCTTCGGGTTTCATGCACCGCATTTTTTGCCGTCGCCAGATGTTGCAGTTTATTGAGGGCCATATTGTGCGCCATTCTGTACAAATATGCCTGCACCGAACCGGTTATGTGAATAACCTTCCTGTCCTGCCAAAGTTTGATGAATGTTTCCTGCACGATATCTTCGGCAAGAAAAAGATCTTTCACTATTTGACGGATGTATTTGATCAGATTCGCGAAAAGCAAGGTATACAATATGTAAAATGCTTTTTCGCTGCCTCCTTTTATCTCAGACCATACTTTGTCGAGTTCTTTCAATGTGTTTGATGATTTAGCCGCTAAGGCTTCGTGTTACTTCACGCTGTTTGTCTGCACGTTAACCGGATCGTCTTTCTTATCGATCAAAAGAACCCGGTTGAATGCATTGATGGACAACAATTTCTGTGCGATGTCGGAGAGCTTGCCGAATCGGCGAAAAGCCTCGCAATGTTCCGTATCGGCAAAATTCGCACACGCCTTTTCTGCATTTCGGGCGAAACACATCTAATCTTTAAAACGCTATGCCGAAGCAACTTGCAAGGGATTTTGCGCCCTAAGTTCGGCCGCAAAGACAACACACAAAAATAATAAAATCCGGGATAAAGGGATTCACTTCCATTTGGCTCGAATTAATCGGCGCAAAATAACCAAGTTTTTCCGAAAAATATTCCGATACGGCTGTTTTCGAATCTACGTCTTACAGGATATTGGTCAGATTCCATGCCTGAATATGCTTGATACCACCTCTTAACGGCATTGAAATTTCATCAAGAGAAACTACATTTTTTTCGAAATTATCATCAACGGCTTCGAGCGCCGAATACTCCCTTTCAACAGTTGCCTCGTCGGAGAGCATATAGATTTTAGAAATTCAAGATCGGTAAATTCTCTGTTGATGAACAATGTATTTTCGGGTCTTACCCCGTTATCAACAAGTTGTTTGGCCACTTGTCTCAAGATATAACTCTTGCCGGAACGCCTTTGCCTTTCAAGTGCCTTGATAAGTCGATTATCGGCATAATCCGGTATTTTATCCGTGTACTCGTTACGTTTGTATACCCAATCGAAAATATTTCCGGCCCATAAATTATGCTTTCGCAACAATGCAATCTTTTCGTACATAACTGAAAATTTTGCACAAAGACAAGAAATTTTGGTTATAAACGAAAAAGTACACTTTATCGAATACATTTAACTTCGTTGAGGGCTTTGCCGTTCGTATCGTCGCGCCGAGTAATCTATACTTCGCGCGGTCAAGTTTTGTGATATTCCTCTTTGCGTCTTAGCGCCTTTGCGAGAGGTAATATCACGCAAAGACGCCAAGGCGCGAAGCACAAAATAACTCCGCGTGAAGTATA
>JAVBRP010000120.1:0-3393 GCA_031547815.1 Bacteroidales bacterium
GACTCCACGCTGCTGGCGCGTTCGTTGGTGCGCGGATCGTTGAATGCGTCGAATTTCTTCGAACGCATTGTTCCCAAAAGTTGGCAAAAAAGGATTGATCGGCGTTTCCGGCAAAGAAGGACCGATGAAGACGTGGCTTTCGATCAAGTGCGGGCTTCGGTTAATTTGGTTGTAGCCAGCATATTGATTGCTTCGGCTACGTCGTTGAAGTTGCCTCTTTCTACCACTTATGTCACCTTCATGGTGGCTATGGGCAGTTCGCTGGCCGACCGTGCGTGGGATCGCGAAACGGCCGTATACCGCATCACGGGAGTGGTTACGGTTATCGGCGGCTGGTTCATCACCGCTATCTCGGCATTGACGCTATCCTGCTTGGTGACATCGTTCCTTATCTGGGGCAAATGGATTACTTTCACTATTTGTGTCCTCGTGGTCGGATATTTCATGTTCCGTTCGCTATTTGTTTCCGAAAAGGCAGAAAAAGAAAAGGGGAAGAAGAAAAAGAAAGACGCGGCTCTGCTGAGCGCCAAAACCATCACTGCGGCGCGGGTATTCGAGAACTGCAACGAACAAATTGTATCGGCGGCTATTTCGGCTTCGAAACTTTATTATCTCATCCTGAACAATTTCCTGTCCGGTAAGCGTAAGACGCTGAAAGCGTTGCACGATGATGTTTACGACCTGAGCAAGCAAACGAAAGACCTTAAAAATAATTCGTATAAGGTGATCGGCAAATTGCAAGGCGACGTGCTCGAATCGAGTCAATTCTACATACATGTGGTTGATGCGGCCCGCGAAATGTCTAACAGCGTGCTGTACGTTTATAAGCCGGCTTACGAGTATCTCGACAACAATCATACGCCGTTTTCGCCGGTGCAAGTGGAAGAGCTTACGGAACTTAACGATGAGGTGTCGGTATTTTTCAACATGGTGTTGCACACGTTGAAAAACCGCAAATACGAAAATTCTTCGGAAGAGATCCGCAAACGAAAAGTGAGCGTGCTCGCCATGATCGATATTTTACAACGCAAGCAGTTGAAACGCATCAAGAAACAAGAGGTTTCGACGCGCAACAGCGTGCTTTACCTCAACATTCTTACCGAAACCAAGAATCTGACATTGTTTTCGGTGAGTTTGGTGAAATCGAACCGGCAATTTTACCGGATGGTGTCGGGGAAACGGTAACGCATTTTTATTCCGGCATGGAACATTCCTGCGGAGTGCCGTTTGCAGTGTGTCGGTGATGTGAAATTTTTCGGAACTTTGAAGAATTACCGGTTTTTTGACTCGGTGTTTCTCAAGGTTGCATCATTTGTTTTTCCCGACAGCCCGATAAAAGCTGTCGCGTTCTACGGGCGTGTATCCTGCGGCACAGACCATTTCCGTCATTTCGGAGGTCGTCATTGACGGTTTTTGATCGTCGGCGCCGGCCATGGAATAAATTTTTGTAGTGTCGTCGATGGTGCCGTCTATATCGTCGGCGCCATAAGCGATGGCAAGTTGCGTGGTGTCTTTGCCGATCATCGGCCAATAGGCTTTGATGTGCGGAATGTTGTCCAGAAAAATCCGCGACACGGCGTAATTCTTCAAATCTTCGATTGTCGAAACCTCTCCCAAGTATGACATGGGATTGTTGGCCATCCGGAATTTCAACGGAATGAAAGCGTTGAAGCCGCCGGTTTCGTCCTGCAACGTACGCAACCGCATCAAATGGTCGATGCGATGTTCGTAGCTTTCGATGTGCCCGTAAAGCATGGTGGCGTTAGACAAGACGCCCGAACGATGCGCCGCGCGGTGAATATCCAACCAGCGTTGCGACTTGGTTTTCTGCGAACAGATTTTCCGACGTATCTCTTCGTCGAATATTTCGGCGCCGCCTCCGGGAATCGACTGCAATCCCGCGCGTTTCAGAATCGCGAATCCCTCTTCGTCGGTTACGCCCGTTTTTTCGAACATGTATTCGAGCTCCACCGCGCTGAAAGCCTTGATATGCACGTGCGGTAAAATGTCGCGAACCGTTTGCAGCATCTTGGCGTAGTAATGCACGTCTCTGTCGGGATGCACGCCGCCTACAATGTGCACTTCCGTGATGTCCGCTTGTCGGTAACGCCGCGCCGTCGCGGCAATATCTTCGATGCTTTCCTCCCACGACCCTTTGTCGCCCGTGTGCCGTGCATACGAACAGAAGTTGCATCGATAAACGCAAATGTTGGTAGGCTCTATATGGAAATTTTTGTTGAAATAGACCTCGTTTCCGCTTTTTCTCCGTTTTGCGAAATCGGCCAAAGCTCCCGCCAAGCCTAAGTCGCGGCTTCGGTAAAGCATTAAACCTTCGTCGGCACCGAGGCGTTGCCCGTCGATCACCTTTCGGGCAATGTCGGCCAAAGGCTTTTCGGCCCGCGAAAGCAAAACTTCCAATGATTCTGTCGATTTCATGCGAATACGGTAATCATAAAAACAAAAAAAGTAAAGAACTGCAGCCGGCGGTTCTTTACTCCAATCGAAATTATACGATTAATATCTTATTTGCGCGAAAATTCGTCCGATACGGAAAGTTTTTTGCGACCTCTTGCACGGCGGGCAGCCAATACTTTACGCCCCGACGCGGTGGACATTCTTTCTCTGAACCCGTGTTTGTTTTTTCTTTTCTTGTTCGATGGCTGAAACGTTCTCTTCATTACCGGATAATTTTTATATGGTGATTATCTAAATATACTTCATTTTTCGTTTTCAAAAACGAGAGCGCAAAAGTATATCTTTTTATGATATTTGCAAAGTCTTTTCGGATTTTTTATTTTGTTTTTCCGACTTCGACACCGAAACACCTTAAAATTTTTCCCGTTATTTTTTATCGAACAACTTCTCGACAGGCTTTTGTGTAATGGTCAAGTTTATCGTTCCAGGCAAGAAGAATAAATAACTTATCATTTATTTGCGGCAACATCGATACAAATATGCGGAGGATCGGGAGGCAGGGTCGCCTCTTCATCGCCTTAACATTTCCTTAACAAATCATTAACCGAAACATAAGGTAACCGCAACATTCACGTAACATAAACGCGATTCCTTTGTCACGAAAAATTCAAAAATTCCATGATTCAAGATTTCATAACGAAACCTGTGGAATCAGAAATTTTGGAATTAGAAATTAGAAATATTTATATGATAAAAAAGTTATTTGCAGTAATCGTACTTTTGGGCGTCGCGCATTGGGCATCGGCGCAAACAGGGGAAATACGGGGAAAAATTATCGAAAAATCGACGGGCGAGCCGATGGCGGGTGCCAATGTTGTTATTGAATCCTTGACGATCGGAACCACGGCCGATCTCGACGGCAACTATAGTTTGAAGGTTGCGCCGGGTACGTATACGGTAAAAATATCGTTTGTGTCG
>JAVBRP010000085.1:0-4984 GCA_031547815.1 Bacteroidales bacterium
GAAAAAGCCGGCGTGAACAAGCAGGTATATGCCGTTTCGCGTTTTTCCGATAAGGAAGGCAGAGACAAACTCGAATCGTGGGGCGTCAAAACCATCGCGTGCGATTTGCTGGACGCCGAACAGGTAAAGAAATTGCCCGTCACCGAAAACGTGATTTTCATGGCCGGACGCAAATTCGGCACCGGCGGTTCCGAACCGTTGACATGGGCAATGAACTCGCTGGTGCCCGCCAATTGCGCCATGCATTATAAAGGCAGCCGCATCGTCGCCTTCTCCACAGGTTGCGTTTATGCGTTGGTGAAAGCCGAAACGGGCGGTTCCAAGGAAACCGATGCGCCCGAACCGATAGGCGAATATGCGCAGTCGTGCCTGTGCCGCGAACGTATTTTCGAACATTTTGCCGTAGCCGACAAAACACCCGTGCTGCTTTACCGGCTCAACTATGCCACCGATCTGCGCTACGGCGTTTTGTACGACATCGGCATAAAGATTTGGAACAACGAACCCGTTGTTACCGGCGTCGATTATTTCAACATCATCTGGCAAGGCGATGCCAATAATTACGCATTGCTGGCATTGCAAAAGACGGCTTCGCCCGCCGAAATTCTGAACATCACCGGCCCGGATATGCTTTCGGTAAAAGACGTTGCCGAAGAAATGGGCGCGATCATGAAGAAACCGGTTCAACTTGTTTCCAAGGGCCACGATCATTCCTATTTGAACGATGCATCCAAATCGTTCCGATATTTCGGGAAACCGTCGGTATCGTCGAAAGAACTCATCCGCTTGCAAGCCGAACGGATCATGCACGGCGGCAAAGGGCTCAATAAACCGACCCATTTCGAAGTCGACGACGGTAAATTTTGATGTGATTCGCGGACATTGCCGAGTTTTGCATCACCCCTAAATCCCCTGAAGGGGACTTTGCGCGTTTTACGTAAAAAAATGCATTCGAATATCCCTGCCAAAAGCGACCACCGCGCTTTGCGCAAGTCCCCCTTTAGGGGGAACCGCAGCCCTGAAAGGGCAAGTTCGGCGGAGCCATTTAGGGGGTAGGGAATTTAGAGGTGAAAATAGATAATTAATATAAATACAAACAACCGATATAAACAATTAATCCGCATGAAAATAAGCGATATTGACAACGCCGTATTAGAAAAATTCCGAAAAGGAACGGTGATACCGGCGATGCCTTTGGCGTTGACCGAAAAACGCGAATTCGACCGGCCCGCCCAAGAGGCTTTGGCACGATATTACATG
This sequence comes from Bacteroidales bacterium, assembly GCA_031547815.1. Taxonomy (GTDB): domain Bacteria; phylum Bacteroidota; class Bacteroidia; order Bacteroidales; family UBA4181; genus JAIRLS01. The sequence continues at coordinate 1,261 of JAVBRP010000085.1, forward strand.
GATGCCGGCGCCGGCGGGATTGCCGTCGGAGTTCACTCCACGCAGTTTGCCATTCGCGAGCACGGCTTGTTCGAAACCGTTCTTTCGTGTGTATCCGACACAGCCGACCGGTGGAGCCTGAAAACCGGAAATAAAATACTCAAAGTTTCCGGCGCATGCGGAAAAACCCCTCAAGCGGTTGCCGAAGCCGAATTTGCCGTCGGAGCCGGTTATCACGCCGTATTGCTGAGCCTTATGGCGATGAAAGGCGCAAGTATATCCGAAATGATCGACCATTGCGCCAAAGTGGCCGAAAAGATCCCGCTTATCGGGTTTTATTTGCAATCGGCGGTCGGAGGCCCGGCGTTACCGTACCAATTCTGGAAAGAGTTTGTGAAAATACCCAATGTGCTGGGCATCAAAATGGCGCCGTTCAATCGTTATAAAACATTCGACGTGGTCAGAGCCTTGTGCGAAGCGGGAAAAGAAAACGAGATCACGCTCTACACCGGCAACGACGACAATATCGTTCCCGATTTGATTACCGAATACAAAATCGAATCGAACGGAACATATAAAACGGTTCGCATCAAAGGCGGGCTGCTCGGGCATTGGTGCGTATGGACGCAAAAAGCCGTCGCGCTTCTCGACGAGATACACGCGCTTCTCGAAAGCGGCAAGGACATTCCGGCCGAGTTGCTGACAAGAGGTATCGAGATCACCGACAGCAACGCCGCATTTTTTGATGCCGCCGGCGACTTTGCGGGCTGCATCCCCGGAATACATGAAGTGCTGCGTCGACAAGGATTGCTGAAAGGCACTTGGTGTCTCGATCCGCACGAAGTGCTGTCGCCGGGCCAAAGCGACGAGATCACCCGCGTTTATAAAGCCTACCCGCACCTGAACGACGACGATTTCGTGAAAGCCGGCCTCGCAAACCGGATTGCGGGATAAACTGAACGAATATATACACCTTTGATTGATTCGGTTGTAACCGGAACAAGTTCTTTGATTTATGGATACATTCGCGTACAAGGCGGATCGTCTTACGCTCGTATTTTGATTTTGTTATTCAAAAAGTTTATATAATTTTGTATGACAATGTTGAAAAGATAATGTTATGGTCTATGTTGCGATAAACGAAAAGAAATCGAAAGGAAAAGCTCTTTTGAAATTTCTTAAAGGAATTGATGAAGATCGGGACTTCGTTAATTTTATGGAGGAAGAGAGCGATTTGGAAAAGTCGATCACCGAAGCGATGAAAACTCCGAGAGTTAAATCGGGAAATTCATTACGGGAAATCCTTTCGAAATAATGGCTTATAAAGTTGCTTATCGAAGCAGTTTTGAACGAGACTTCAAGAAAATGAAACCTCTCGTTCAAAATCTTATTTTGGATATTGCCGATCGCATCCAAAACGAAATGGTGCAAGGCGAAAAACTAAAAGGCAACTTTCGAGATTTTTATAAATTTCCGTTCGGGCATAAACCCGAATACCGGATGGTGTATAAAATATACCAATGCCGGATGGAAGAAAACGGAAATCCGAAGTGTATGTTCGATGACATTGAACATACAAAGGAAGAGTTATCGAATTGCGACGGCTTGATCGAGTTTGTTCTGATCAAGACAAGGGAAGAAATGAATAATTTGTATGCTCGACCCCAAAAACAAATAAAAAAATTATCACGATAAAAATCGGTAACTTATTGTTTGAATCGGATGTGTCTGCGAATGAAACCGGAACATCCGATTTTTGTATATACCGATAACTTCGACAATAAAAAATAATTGATCTTATTCATGTCGACCGACATAAAAAAAGAAATTTGCGATACCATCGACAAGCATGCCGCTTCCGTCATCGATGTCGTGAAAGATATAGGAGCGCATCCGGAGTTGGGATACAAAGAATTCCGAACTTCGGATGTGGTGAACGACTTTTTGCGTTCGGCGGGATACGATACCGAGCGGGGATTGGCTTTGACCGGTATCAAAACAAAGTTGAAGAAAGACCGGTCGGGGCCGAACATCGCTTTTATCGGCGAATTGGACGGTATCACCTGTCCCGAAAGCAGCCGTGCCGATAAAATCACCGGCGCCACGCACAACTGCGGGCACAACCTGCAACTCGGCGTGATGATGGCGGTGGCGCAAGCGTTCAAAAAATCGGGAGCGGCATCGCAGTTGGGCGGAAACATTTCGTTCATCGCCGCGCCCGCCGAAGAATACATCGAGTTGGAATACCGGTCGGAATTGCGAAAACGCGGCGACATCCGGTATTTCGGAGGGAAGCAGGAGCTTGTCCGATGCGGCGCTTTCGACGACATCGACGCGGCCGTGATGGTGCATTCGCAGAGCAACACACCGCATCCGTTTGTCGGCACGGTGAATACCGGCAACGGGCTTATCGCCGAAATGATCCGTTACATCGGCCGAACCGCACACGCGGCCGCCGCACCCGAAGACGGGATCAACGCGCTCAATGCTGCCGTTTCCGGGATCAATGCCGTTAATGCGATGCGCGAAACCTTCCGCGAAGAAGATCACAACCGCGTGCATTTCATCATCACCAAAGGCGGCGATGCGGTCAACAGCGTTCCCGCCGACGTTCGGTTGGAATGCTTCGTGCGATCGTGCACCGTTGCATCCATGCGCGGGCTTTTGGAGAAAACCGAGCGCGCGTTTCGGTCGGGAGGTGATTCCGTCGGGGCTGCTACCGAATTGAAGCGTCTTTCGGGCTATCTTCCGTTGGCGTGCAACGATCGGCTGAATGCTTTGTTTGCCGAGAATGCGCGCCTGTTCATTCCCGAGAATCAAGTAACCGTAGTCGATTTCTTCAAAGCATCCACCGACATGGGCGACATCACGCATCTGATGCCGGCGATTCATCCCATGGTCGGCGGCGTCAACGGCGCACTTCACGCCGCAAACTTCGAAGCGGCCGATTACGAGGCGGCCGTGATCATTCCCGCAAAGATCGTCGCTTCGACATTGATCGATTTATTGACAGACAATGCGGCAAAAATGCGATCGATAACGGAAAATTATCGGCCGTTGCTTACAAAAAAAGAGTACTTGGATTTATTGGATTCGTTTTTTACGTGATATTTGTTATAATCGTTTTACCCCTAAATCACCTACCCCCTAAATGGCTCCGCCGAGCTTGCCCTTTCAGGGCTGCGGTTCCCCCTAAAGGGGGACTTGCGCAAAGCGCGGTAATCGCATTTGCAGAGCGGGAGGGTACGCATTTGTTTACGTAAAACGCACAAAGTCCCCCTTTAGGGCAGGGCCGGTAAGTTCTTGTCAAATGTTGCCGGTTAATGTCCTGACGGACAATTTCGTTTTCCTATCCGCCCGACTCTATTGACGTTTTTCCCCTAACGGGGACTTTTCGTCGCCGAAATTGTCCGTAGGACAACCACGTCAATAGAGAAAGGTACCCTAAGGCATTCATTTGTCCGTAGGACATAAACGAAGAACTTAACAGCCCTGCCCTAAAGGGGGACTTGCGCAAAGCGCGGCAATCGCATTTGCAGAGCGGGAGGGTACGCATTTGTTTACGTAAAATGCACAAAGTCCCCCTTTAGGGGATTTAGGGGTAAAAAAAAGGAAGGGCTAAATAGATTTGATAATAACAATTTAATAAGCAATATATCAACATTCTAAAATAATCGATATGGAAAGAAGGGATTTTTTGAAAACAACCGTAGGTGCGAGTCTCGCGTTGGCCGGGACGAATTTG
>JAVBRP010000065.1:0-5227 GCA_031547815.1 Bacteroidales bacterium
CCATTTATGTGATCGTGGAGATCGACGGGTATTTGTACCTCACCAAAGGCGCGGTGTTCGGCTATTACGAGTTTCCGATGCCGAAAGGAAAGGATTTGAGCGAAAAAGATTGGCGCGAGATGTTGCGGCAACTGACGATTCCGAGTAATCGGGATTATTCGCAGCCCGGCGATTCGATTGTCGTGAAGTGATCGCGAAACGTAGTCTGATACAAAGTCGCGCAGTGACGACATCTTTACAGCCCGGGATGATAATCCCGGGTAATGAATGTGTCAACCAAACCTAAGCCGCGTAGCGGCGACACCTTATTATCGACTATACCTGTGCCGTCCCTCCGGGACTCGGCGCGGTTGTCGTGTTCGATTCCGTGGATTTGAAATCCACGGCTATTGTATGCCGTCCTTACAGGACTTTTTGTTCGTCTTTATCCGCAAATCGCATTCACCGCCAAATATATCCCTGCCGCCAGCAACGCGCTCACCGGAATGGTGAGTATCCACGCCCAAAGCAGGTTTCCGGCAACGCCCCAGCGAACGGCCGACAGCCGTTTTACGGTGCCTACGCCCATGATCGCGCCCGTGATGGTGTGCGTGGTGCTTACGGGTATCTTGAGTATTTCGGTGAGAAAAAGTGTCAAAGCGCCGGCTGTTTCGGCGCAAACGCCTTCCAGAGCGGTTACTTTGGTGATCTTGCTGCCCATCGTTTTCACGATCCGCCAGCCGCCCATCATGGTGCCCAGTGCAATGGCGCTGAAACAGGTAAGCGGCACCCAATCGGACATATTGTCGATCGAATCCAATTGTCCGGTGGCAATCAAAGCGGTGGCGATGATCCCCATCACTTTTTGCGAGTCGTTGAGACCGTGTCCGAGGCTGAACAATCCGGAAGAGACCAACTGCATCTTACGGAAAATATTTTCGGCGCGACGGGCGTTTACTTTGCGGAAAGCCCACAACACGCCGATGGTGATGAGCGACGACATGATCATGCCGATCAGCGGCGCCAATACGATAAATGAAGCGATCTTGATGATGACGCCCGCGTGGATGGCTTTAAATCCTGCCGCGCAAATGGCCGCTCCCGCAAATCCTCCGATAAGCGTGTGCGACGACGAGGAGGGAATACCCAGCCGCCATGTAAGCAGGTTCCATGAGATGGCCGCAATGAGGCCCGACAGGATAATGGGAAGCGTGATAAATTCTTCCCAAACCACTTTGGATACGGTGTTGGCGATTCCGAACTCGCCGATTACGTATTTGGCAATAAAAAAGGCGATGAAATTGAACGAAGCCGCCCACAACACGGCTTGAAAGGGCGTCAGTACCCGTGTGGATACGATGGTGGCGATGGAGTTGGCCGCATCGTGAAACCCGTTGATAAAATCGAAGACGATGGCCAGCACGATAACGATAATAAGTAAGGTCATGTATGTGATTACTTATGCGTATTTGACAATGATTGTTTTCAGCACCTTGCCTACGGTATTGATTTTGTTGGCCGCCATTTCCAATTCCTGGATGATTTCCTTCAACTTGATCAACTCCACGATATTTTTTTCTTCCTTGAAAAGCGCCATGATACCGTCTTCGTAGAAATCGTCGGCAGCTTCTTCCAACTTCTTGATCTCCTTGCAACACTTGCGTATCTGATGGTCGTTTTTCTTCAACTTCGGCAACTCGTTCATCGCAATCTGTATCAGTTCCGTTCCCTTACGAACGGCGGCTGCCAAACGGGCGGTAACTTTGGGCAGATGATCGGGCGAATAAAGCAGCACCTTTTGCGCCGAACGGTTGATGCAGTCGAGCACGTCGTCCATTTCTTCGGACAGGGCATGAATATCCTCCCGGTCAAACGGCGTGATGAACGTCTCGTTGAGCGCTTTCGAAATGCGCCCCGTCACTTTGTCGCCCTTCGTTTCTTCTTCCTTGATCTGCCGGCAAAGGTCTTTTCGGCGTTTGTCCGAAGTAAAAAGCTGCTCCAAAAGAATAGATGCTTCCACCAAATGACCGGAGTTCTCTTTCAGCAACGGAAAGAATTTGGTGTCCTTTGGCGTAAAAAAACTGAATATGCTATTGATTTTCATGAATGATGATTTTTCCGAAATAATTATTTCCGCGTACAAAGGTAGGGATAAGGTTTCTCCCGGCGACGGCCCGGCAATTAAGATATTGTAAAGGCAATGTTAAGAAATTGTTAAGAATTCGAAATTCTTGCATTTTCCGGTATCCGGAAGTCCCGGAATTTGAAATTCTTGCATTTTCCGGTGTCCGGAAATCCAAGAATTCGAAATTCTTGCATTTTCCGGTGTCCGGAAATCCCGGAATTCGAAATTCTTGCATTTCCCGGTGTCCGGAAGTCCCGGAATTCGAAATTCTTGCATTTTCCGGTGTCCGGAAGTCCCGGAATTTGAAATTCCTGCATTTTCCGGCAAGACGGCACAACGCTTATCGGAACAAATTCATATCCACATTTTCGGTAATACCGATTTCATGCGCAAAATGATCATCGTGCGAAATCACCAACAGGCTGCCTTGATAGTTTTTAATGGTTCGGGTCAATACCGGCAAATTGGCAATGTCGAGATTATTGGTCGGCTCGTCCAGAATGATCAAATCCGGCGTGTGGTTGTTCATCATCAAGCAGCAAAGATACAATCGCATCTTTTCGCCGCCGCTCAACGCCTTGCAATTCTTGTCCCACGTGTCGGCGGGAAACAGAAACCTGTTCAGCCGAAGTTTCACCTCGTGCTCTTCCAAATTCTGCGGATTGTGCGCAAAAGCAAGTTGCTCGACGGTGCAATCGACATCCGCATGCGTGTAATTCTGATCCAGACAAACCCACCCGAAATCGGCTCGTTTTATTTCTCCGCTCGACGGAGAAAGCATCCCCGTCAGCAACTTGACGAGCGTGGTTTTCCCCGTTCCGTTGTCGCCCGAAATGCGAACCCGGTCGTTGCCGGAAAGTTTGAAATCCACCGGCGTTTTCCACATCGGAACATCCGGCCGATAAGCGAAATTGATTCCGCGAGCTTCGACCAGCAATTTGCCCGAATGCAGCGAAGCATCGTCGAAATCGATCTTCAACGCTCTCAGGCGTTCCTTTTGCCGGTTCAGTTCCGCCAATCTTTCCCGACTTTCGTCGACAATTTCCGCGTGTTTGTCTTTCAACTTGGCAGCCGTGTTTTCGGCAGCGCCGCCCAATGCATTCATCATGATGCGGGGCATACCGCTTTGCCCTTTCTTTTTCTCGCCTCGGCTCGACCGTTTTTCCTGCCGTTGCCTCACTTCCCGTTCTTTTTTGCGGGCAAGGCGCAGCGCTTTTTCCTCCTCGTGAATGCTTTCGCCCAAAGCGGCGGTTTCGATTTCCTTTTGTTCCTTATAAAAAAAATAGTTCCCGCCGTAGAGCCTCACGCCATGTTCGGATAACTCGTATGTGGCATGCAAAAGATTCAGAAGCGCAATGTCGTGGCTTACCGCAACCATCGTTACATTGCTTTGCGCGATGTATTGATACAGCATGTTGCGACTTGTCCGGTCGAGATGATTGGTCGGTTCGTCGAGCAACACAATGGCGGGAGAATGAACGGACAAACCGGCCAAAAAGACTTTCGTTTTCTCGCCGCCGCTCAAATCGTCGATCGGCATGGCCGGCGATACGTGTGACAAGTTCCATCGGGAAAGCGCGGCCGTGCATTCGGCTTCAATTTCCCAATCGTCGGCCAAAGTGTCGAAATCCGCTTGCGACACGCTTCCGTTCTCGATAGCATGCAAAGCCGCCAGCTTCCGGTCGATACCGAGAACTTCGGCGACGCTTTTGCCGAGCAAACCCGTGTGTTGGGGGATATAGTAGGGTTCGGATGACAACGCGACGCTTCCTTCGGAGGGCTGCAAACGTCCCGCCAAAAGTTTCAGCAGAGTAGATTTGCCGATGCCGTTGTTGCCGACAACAGCGACTTTTCCCCGGTTTTCCACGGAGAAATTCAAATGATCGAATAAAAGATGTCGATTGGGGTAGCGATAAGATAAATCGCCGACGATAATACTCATGACTGCAATTAACAGATGCCCGGCGTTTCGGGCGGTTAAACCGATATGTTATTTCAACTCGAAAGTAGATGTCGGTTTCGTGAACCAACCGTTAATTGTTCATTTTCATCGGATCGGGTATTAAATGAGGATGCAAAAGTATAAAACAAATGCAGACATGCAAAAATTTGCAATCATTCGATCATCGATTGCGTCATGCAAAGGTATTTTGGCGATTCCGCCAAATATAAAGTTTTGTGTATTCTCGCTTTGCGTCTTTGCGCCTTTGCGTGATTAATTTCTCGCAAAGACGCAAAGACGCAAAGTATAGATTCAATAATCGATACCAAAATCGAAAAGACTTTCTTTATCGATGTGAAAACAATACTTTTCGGCCAAATAGCGTAAATCCCGACTGCTCTCAATGGTTATCCATCCGTAGTGGCTCGACCGATAGCAAAAACGTTGCGCATGATAACTTTTCCCTGTCTTCGCGAATTTCAATCCATCGTCATAAGTCTGCATCAGGTACTTTTTATCTTTCAGTTCGGGCCAATCGGTAAAAGCATCGGCATCTGCATGGCCGACATATACGGTGATATCGTCCACGCCTTTTTCGACGATGTAATCCGAAACGGTCTCGTGCTTTTTCATTACCGCAGCGACAATCTCGACTTCGGAATCGGTGATATTGTATCTCGGTATCTTGCGGAAAACGACCTTGGCTTCGTTCGGAATCTCATGAAATTCAAATCCCGCGGGAATCTCTTGCAACAATTCTTTCGGATCGCATTTCGATGTGTCTTTGACGACGTAATAACACATCTTTCCCGTTTTTGACGGTATCGCTCTTACGAAGTATTCTTCCTTTCTTCGATTAATGTATGAGACAGGCATAAATTCTATTTTTTTAATGATTCGATGATTGAATCTTGAAATCATTCCGTTACATCCCGAAACTGATTCCCCCGATGTATTCGTATATCCCGCTGAGGATACCGACAACCAATATCCCGGCGGTGCAAAGAATCAAACTCAATTTGTTGTATCCGTCGGTGCGGATGCTTCCGAAAGTCTTTTCGTCGGCGGGATTGATGAACATCGCTTTCACGATCAACAGATAATAATAAAGCGAAACGACCGTATTGAGCAGCGCGATGAACACCAACAAATATTCGCCTTCGCGCGCCGCAGCCATAAAG
>JAVBRP010000029.1:0-7294 GCA_031547815.1 Bacteroidales bacterium
ATGGCGCCCGAAAGTGCCCGTTCGACCATTCCCGCACGCGCATGCATCATGATGTACGTGTGCATCTTGTAAGCGGTTTCTTCGGCTTGCTCTATTTGCTCTATTTCTTGCATTTCCTTCGTCGACCGCATTTTCACCACCGCGCGGATCAGTTCCTCGGAGGCTTTCGTCTTTTGCTCTTCGGGCCGTATTCCCGACAGATCGAACAATTGAATTTTCGTTTCGGCGCGATAGGGCGGCAGATAATGAACAACGCGCCCCTGCCGGTATGCTTTCTGCACTGCATCGGCCAAAGCCGCATACGGTTGCGTCCGGGTAACCGCCGCCGATGCCGCTTTTTCGCTCATGCCGGGAAGTTGTCCGGCCCAAATAATGTCGTCCATCGTCGAATCGTTGCCGAACAGACATTCCGACCCGTCGTCGAGGTCTATCACCGCAGCCAAGTCGGGTTCCGGCAACCCGAAATAATACAGGAACGTGCTGTCCTGACGGAAAGCGTACGTATTTGCCGGATAATTGAACGGCGCTTCGGTATTTCCGGGAAGTAAGACAATGCCGCCGTGCAACAATTTCCGCAGTTCGTCGCGGCGTCTTTTGTAGGTTTCGGGAGCGAACATAAATTTTAAATTTTAAATTTTTGATTTTCGATTGACAATCAAAAATCATCAATCAAAAATCGAAAATGTTATTTCACAATGGTTTTATCGCGGTCGGGGCTTACCGAAATGATCCGGAACGGAACGCCCGTTTCTTTTTCGATAAACGAAACATATTCTTTCAAGGAGGCGGGCAGGCTATCGAACGAAGCACGGCCGGTGATGTCATCCGTCCAGCCGTTCATTTCGCGATACACCGGCTCTACGGGCGCATTGACGTCGAACGGAATGTGATCGACCGGCTTGCCGCCGACGTTGTAGCCGACGCATACTTTCACGGTTTCGAATCCCGACAACACGTCGGCTTTGGTCATGATCAGATCGGTGACGCCGTTGATCATGATCGAGTATTTCAGTGCGGGAAGGTCCAACCATCCGCAACGACGGGGACGGCCCGTGGTGGAACCGAATTCGTTGCCTTTTTTTCGCAGTTCTTCGCCCGTGGCATCAAGCAATTCCGTCGGGAACGGGCCGCTGCCCACGCGCGTGCAATATGCTTTCACGATTCCGTACACTTTCCCGATGCGCGACGGAGCCACGCCCAGGCCCGTGCAGGCTCCCGCACAAATGGTGTCGGAAGACGTCACGAAAGGATACGATCCGAAGTTGATGTCCAACATGGTGCCTTGCGCTCCTTCGGCCAGCACGCTTTTGTCTTCCGCCAAGTATTGATTGACGGCGTATTCGCTGTCGATCACCGTGAAGGTTTTCAACACGGCAACAGCCTCGAACCACGCTTTTTCTTCCTGTTGATAATCGACCGGATAATCGTACTGTTTCAACATATTCAAATGCTTGTCGCGCAAATTCCGGTAACGGGTTTCGAAATCGGGAGTGAAAATATCGCCCACACGCAAGCCGTTGCGCCCCGTTTTGTCCATATACGTCGGGCCGATGCCTTTGAGTGTCGAGCCGATCTTGGAAACGCCTTTTGCGGCTTCCGAAGCGGCATCGAGCAGTCGATGTGTCGGAAGGATCAGATGCGCTTTGCGCGATAGTTGCAGATTCCGCAGATCGGTATTTCGTGCTTTCAGCGCTTCTATTTCTTTTCGGAAAACAACGGGGTCGATCACCACGCCGTTGCCGATGATATTCACTTTTTCGGGATGAAAGATTCCCGAAGGAATGGTATGCAGCACATGCTTTGTTCCGTCGAACTCCAGCGAATGTCCTGCGTTCGGGCCGCCTTGAAAGCGTGCGATGACGTCGTAGTGCGGCGTCAGAAAATCTACCGCCTTGCCTTTGCCTTCGTCGCCCCATTGAAGCCCTAACAATACATCTAATTTCATTTTGTATATTTATTTTTTGTACTCTGTTCGTTCCGATTTTTCCGATCGTATCGCACCTGCCGGCGCGTCTTTCGTAAAAACCGTATTCTTTTGCGCATCCGCAAAGTAAACGAACCTACAAAGAAAACAAAAAACCCGGTTAAGTAGCGTAATTTTTTTCGAGAAATCAAAAAACCCTCACCGAAAATGCGTTATCCTTAGTCGGAGGACTACATCATCATCAAATTGCACATCCGGTGAAGGTTAAAATTAAGTCCGAATGCTTGCACGCGTTTGCAACGCATACAATATCGGTTCATTTTAGTCGAAAATCGGCACTACTTTTTTAGTGTAACCCGTGCCTGTTTGAAGGCTTGATTTCCACTTTCCGGTCGCATCAAAAATATCTACATCCTGCCCTTGCCCGGTAATGTATACATCGCCGTTTATCGGATTTACTTGAACCGCATAAACCATATACAATTCCAACTCATCGGAGAAATCGCTTACTGCTCCGGTTTTAAGATTCACTTTGATTGCATGATCGGAATAATCATTCCATGTAAAATCCGTTGCATACACATAGTTATCACCAACGGCTAATGAGGATGCACGACAGTTGAATGCAGTAATCGCACTCGTATTCGCAACATTGAATTTGTAAAGATTTGACCGGTTGCCTCCTCCCCAAGTGTAATCGGCTGTGGTAAAGTAAATATCCCCGGTGGAAGTCACTCCTATGCTTGTGGGATTATTTTCTGTCGTAATGGTTTTCGTTTCCTTGAATGTGGCAATGTCAACAACCGAAATGGTATTTCCGGGGCCTTGTCCGGAATTGCATACATACAAATTGCCGCCGTACAGGCAAATACCTTCCGGGAGTTTGCCGCCAAGCGCTGCCCGTCCGTCTATTTCTAAGGTTGCCGTATCGATACGCGCCACCGAGCCGGAATACATGGTAACATAAACTTTTCCTCCCGACATTGCCATGAAACGGGGCATATCCGGATTTCCGGCCGCATCTTTTGCCGGGATTCGTTTGATTGATATTCCCGTTTTCGGATGGATAACTTCAATATATCCGCCGATACGGATGTCCGTGGCCAAATCGGAACCACTCACGGTACAATACAATTTATTCCCGTACAATACAAGATCGTTGCCTGTATCGCCTAAATCCGTATTGTTTTTTGCTTTAAAATATTTTTTGGAAATCGTTGCCGTTTTCACATCGTAATATGCCAATTCGGCTTGATTCCGGCCCGCAGATCCTTCACTCAGAATATACAAGCCTACAAGACTTTTCCTGCGAATTTTAATCACAGTTCCGTCGTCCATGCCGAAAAGAACATAGCCGTCGATTTCTTCCACGCTCACAATAGCCGGAGCATTTTTCCCGTCGGCTCCGTTTTGTCCGTCAACGCCGTTCGTGCCGTCGGTCCCGTTTTGTCCGTTTGTGCCGTGTTTCACGGTCATGATGCTTCCGTCGGAGAACGTAACTTTGTAGCCCTCGGCCGTTTCGGTCAGCGCCGTAACGGTCAGTTTGGAATTCAGCGCATTCAGCAGCGTTTGATACTCCTTCATCTTTTCGGACTGCGCCTGTTGCTCTTTGTTCAGTTTATCGATTTGATCCTGCAAATCGTTGATGTCGTCCTTATAACATCCGTTCACGAGCAGCATCAAAGCTGCAATACACACTAAGAAAATTCTTTTCATACTGATTTTTGGTTTTAAATTATTGATATTAAATTTGAATTAACGCGCAATTTTCATGGGACACGGAGGACCACAGAGAAGAACCGGAGAGCCACAGAGAGAATTGGCCGAAACTTGCTTGTGCTGAGAAATTTCTCAGTGGTTCTCAGTGCTTTCTCAGTGGTTCTCAGTGTCCCAATTACTAAAGATGCAGATCCACGACACCGAAAACTTCGGTTGACGTTTCGCCCAATCGATCGGTTTTTTGATTGACCCCGGTGTATACTTTAACAAAGTCTATCCCTTTCAGATGCACGGGATTGCCGTTCTTGTCCTCTGCCCAATCGATGTCTATATCCGATTTTTCGGATGCGTTCGACTGATTGTCGGCATACCCCCAATCATACGCATCGAGCACCCGGTACGGTTGTTCGGCCGTGCCCGTGTTTCGGGCATTCGGCGGCAACAATGTTCCTTTGAAAGTCAGCTTATCACCGGCATTCCAAAGCGGAAAATAAGACGCTTGCGTGTGAAAAGCATTCCGATCTACCGTGCCTTCTCCGCCCCGGTTATCTGTCCATCGAACATTCCCGCCGATCGGATTTGGTTTATAATATGTAATTTCGTAGTTGCGAACGGTCGCGGGCAGCTTATGCGCCGATCCCGCTATTTCGTACCATTCGTCGTCTGGAAGGCCGTTCCCGTCGGCGTCGTACGACACCGTGATGATGCCCGGCTCGGCATTGCCCGGAAATCCGTTGCCCGATACCTTAAAATCGGACACGCCCGGCTTGTTGACGATCGTGTGGTCGAATCCCATCACAACGTAACCGCCGTATGCTCCGAGACAGATCATCGATCCGTCTCGGAGCGCATCTTCCGCTTTTTTCGTGGCGGTCGCCGGCGTATCTTTATCGTCGCAAGCGGGCAAAACGTTAGTAAATTGACCCGGAGCGGGAAGATATTCATGCACGCGCCAAACGCCGTTGACGTACACGGCATCGTTGACCGTGACCGTCACCGGCAACTCGATTTTGCCGATATTGTTCGTTGCCGAAAAAGTAAGCCGGTAAACGCCGGGCGCATCGAATACGTGCAACAAATCCTTTTCGGCCGATATCTCCGTTTCGCCCGACATCCAACGGAATGTCGCTCCTTCGAAGTCTTTTACGGTCGGTCGGATACGTATCCACTGCATTTTATCGACAGCAAAACCGCCTTCGGGAACGGCGATGCTTGCTTCGGGCGTTGCCACTGGCAATTGCACCGTTTTGCCGTCGCCGAACGTAAAGGTCATCACGTTGTTTTCCAAACTCACGGCGACAAAATCCGAAGAGTTGCGCACGTTCAGTTTCGAACCATCGCTCAGCGTGATCACGTAACCGGTTTTCTCCACTTCGTAATCGGTGATATACAGCCGATTATTGAGCGCGTTGAGCAAATTTTCGTACTGTGTCATTTGCTCTTTCAGCTTGTTTACTTCGTCTTTAAGATCGTCGATGTCGTCCTTGTAACATCCGCCTGCAAGCAACATCACGGCTGCCGTGCATACAAATAAAATTTTCTTCATTTTCATATCAATTTATTCTTCTCGCAAAGCCGCAAAGTCGCAAAGCGTCGGCAAATCCTCCGGATTCGATATTTTCGTCAAACACTCGGTACACAGGCATTCGTCGGGATAATGCAGGTGCAAAAACATCCGGGCTTCGTCGGTCAGCCGGACGCGGGCGCAATCGCAATTCCAAATTTCATGGTTGCGACATTCGAAGGTTTCGCCGCAATGCGGACAAATCTTTTTCATTGAATTTATATTTAAGGGATTATACTTTATACTTCTCGCAGTATGAATTTGTGCTTTGCGTCTTTGCGCCTTTGCGTGATTATCCTCACGCAAAGGCGCAAAGACGCAAAGCGAAAAAAATACAAATGCAGAAAACTTAACCATGTGAGGTATATACGGGAAGGTTTGGAAAGTCGCGTACGGGCATGAAGAACCTCGGAGGTGCATCTTCCGCACGTCCGAATACCAATTGCCGGGCGCGGCGATCGGGTTACCGCAACACATTTTCCGAGAGCATTATACTCCCGGCAAATAAAACGAAAAACGAAAAATAAAAATGCTGTTGAGACATCGGTATCTTCATTTAAGCTCCATTCCACGAAAGCCATGAATAATCAATGTTCCGGCAGGTCTTCCGGCTTACTCCCCCTCGTCTTGCCTTCCCGTCGCATCGGCGACAGTGGCTCAAGTATCAGACGCGGGTTTACGGAGTTTACGGCAGCGGGTCTGCCCGGGATTTGCACCCGGTTCCCTTTTCAGGAATCATTTCGGACGAAACGATTCACACCAAAACTTGCGGCAAAGGAAAAGAATATTTGTAAATTTGCCAAATTTTAAATTTACCGATCATGTCATTTTTTTCGGATAAAATTATTTTTGAGGGCCTCACGTTCGACGACGTATTGCTGGTCCCCGCATATTCGGAGATTATGCCGCGCGATGTCGACCTGACGGCTCCGTTCTCCAAAAATATCCGGTTGAACGTCCCGATCGTATCCGCGGCAATGGACACGGTAACCGAAGCGACAATGGCTATTGCGATGGCGCGCGAAGGCGGTATCGGCGTGATTCACAAAAACATGAGCGTCGAGGATCAGGCAAAGCAGGTGAAAACGGTGAAACGCGCCGAGAACGGGATGATTTACGATCCGGTAACCATCGGCGTGGAAGCAAATGTGGGCCAAGCCAAGCAACTGATGCTGGAATTCAAGATCGGCGGTATTCCGGTGGTGAACGGGCAGCACGAATTGGCCGGGATAGTGACCAATCGCGATTTGCGATTCGAGACCGACCTGCGAAAGCCCATCGCGGAGGTAATGACCAAAGACAGGATCGTCACGGCTACGGCAGGCACCGATCTCGAAAGAGCCGCCGAAATTCTTCAACGTCATAAAATAGAGAAACTTCCCGTGGTGGACGACCGCAACCGGCTCATCGGATTGATCACCTACAAAGACATCACCAAAGCCAAAGATCGGCCCAACGCCTGCAAGGACGAATTCGGCCGATTGCGCGTTGCGGCGGCTGTAGGCATCGCTACCGACACGCTCGAACGCATCGAGGCGCTGGTTAAAGCCGATGCTGATGCGGTAATCATCGACACCGCGCACGGCCATCATGCCAACATCATTCAAACGCTCAAAAAAGCGAAAAAGCAATTCAAGAACATCGACATCGTTGCCGGAAACATCGCAACGGGCGATGCCGCCAAAGTGCTTGCCGAAGCGGGCGCCGACGGCGCGAAAGTGGGCATCGGTCCGGGTTCTATCTGCACCACCCGCGTGGTAGCCGGCGTGGGCGTTCCCCAACTGTCGGCTATTTACGATGTTGCCGAAGCCGTGAAGAAATACGGCATCCCGGTGATCGCCGACGGCGGATTGCGCTATTCGGGCGACATCGTGAAAGCCTTGGCGGCAGGCGCGCACAGCATCATGGCCGGTTCGTTGCTGGCCGGCGTGGACGAATCGCCCGGAGACACGATCATCTACAACGGTCGAAAATATAAGTCGTATCGCGGAATGGGTTCCATCGAAGCCATGCAAAAAGGTTCGAAAGATCGATATTTTCAGGATATGGAAGACGACATCAAGAAATTGGTTCCCGAAGGCATCGAA
>JAVBRP010000331.1:0-6296 GCA_031547815.1 Bacteroidales bacterium
GGTGCTGGCTCCGCGCAGGCGTTTCCCCTTTTTGTTCTGACGATATGCTTCGCGCATCTCGCCGAAATCGAATCCGTGATGATCCGCAAATTTATTGTCTTCGCTTGCCACAACGGCATCGATCATGCTTTGCGGAATTTGTTCGTAGGGCACCCATTGCCGTTTGACTTTGGTTTTGACGCCGTCCATCGATCGGCCGATCATCAACGGCGTAACGGGCGGATTGACAAATCGGTAAACGACAACCATCAGTATGGAAAACGCCATGAGGGCAAGCACCACGATGCCTGCCCGTTTTAATATTTTTACTGTTTTTTTGAAAATCGGTTTACGCGACGTTTTTGTCGCTTTCACGGATTTCGGTTTGGATTTTTTTTGCTTTGCCGCCACTCTTTTCGAAATATTTTCGCGTGCAAAAATACTCGAAAAAGTTATTGGAATTTTCTGTTTTTTCGAGTTCGATCCTAATTCTTGAATTTAGCTCAATGATATTTAATCCCTTACACCTTGAATTCTCAAACTCAGCGTATTAGTATTTCTCCTTGCTTTGCGTCTTTGCGCCTTTGCGAGAGAATAATCACGCAAAGGCGCGAAGACGCAAAGTACAAATTATTAATGTGTCGCCGCTACGCGGCTTAGGATCGGTTGGGGGTATTCGCTACCCGGGATTATCATCCCGGGCTACAAAGATGCCGTCACTACGTGACTTTATTGCAGGTGAAATTCTTTTGCTTTCAATTTTGACAAATGATCCGGTCATCATTCTTCCATACCGGCAATCAACTTCTCTAACTTCGCGGGAGTCAATATCTCGTTGCCGGAATATTTTCCGTCAATAAAAATGCTGTATGCGGTTACGGGACAGAAATGCGCTTGTGCTTCTTCTTTGGTCGTGATATGATGTGTGCGCACCGGAATACTCGAAACCGCAATGACCGGTTGCAAAAAATTAATGTACGGAACCGTGAAAGGGCACTGCGCGGTATAAAAAATATCGATTCCTCGATTACCGGCAGGCATACCTTGCTTGGCACAGGGCTTGAAACGAGGCAGTTCGGCGTCGGGTTTCAATCGTTTTACCAATAATTCGAAATACGGCGGAGCAGTGTCGCATACTTCATAACCGTGTTTGACGAAAAAGTTTTTGTCGGATAAAAACGGCCTTTTCTTGTTGCCGACCGTCACCACCACGCCGTTCATGTCGGAGGCATCGCGCTCGCATTCGGCCAAAAGCTCCGATCCGTAACCTTTGCCTTTGAAACTGCCTGCCACCCAATGACAGTCGATCAACATATATCCGGGCGCATCTATCGGCATCCAAGCATTTTCGGCAGGAAGGTATTCGATGAATGCTTTTCCGCGGACATCCATTTTTTTGAATCGCAAGCCGTCGTTCATGCGCGCTTTCAGCCAATCTTTTTTGGCCGCAACGCCCGATGCGCTCTTTTTGTCGGCAATAGCACAACAAATATGTTCGACATCAATATTTTCGGGAGTAAGAGAAATGATATTCATGGTTTCGGGTTTAAAGTTTAAAGTTTGAGGTTTAAGGCGCAATCATTCTTCATTCTTCATTCTTCATTCTTCATTCTTCATTCTTCATTCTTCATTTGTTCTTCATTCTTCATTCTTTTCATTTTCACGGGAATGTATATTTCCGTCAGCAGATTTTGATCGTCGGTTTTGTCGGGGTTGTTCAAATACTTTTCGAACGAGACGCCGTTTCTCAATCGATATCCGCTTGACGGAAGCCACAACAAGTAAATGCGATTGTATAAATCCATGAGTTCGCTGTAAGGGCCTTTGAGCGTAAAAACGGCATACAGTCCGCCCGCGATTGTTTGAACACCGAATTCGCCTTGCGGTTTGATATCTTTATCGGTAGTGATACATGCATAAAAGCGGCAAAGATCGGGCATGGTGATGGTCGGATCGTCGAAGCTCAGCCCCAAATATTCGGTTCGTTCGTTGATAATATCGTTTTGAAGCGCGAAGGAATATAATTTTCCCCATGCCATATTGTAGGATTTCGGGGAACCGTAAACATCGATGATACGAATATAAACGTACTTGATGTCATTGATCGTGCGTATTTCGGGAACGGGCAATTCACCATCCACGTTTATTGATTGACGGATCGACGAATTAATATCCGATGATCGGCGATATGCTGCGGGCGACACGCTGAAATGCTTTTTGAAAGCTTTCGAAAACGCCTGTTCGGTTTGGTAACCCGCATTTTCGGCAATATCTTTCAGGTTCAGCGATGTGGTGCGCAGCCGTTGCGCCGCATTTTCCAAGCGTAAACGCCGAATATATTCTCCGACATTTTCGCCCATAAACGATCGGAAGATACGATGAAAGTGAAAAGTCGAAATATTGGCCGTTTTTGCCAGTGTTTCCAAATCGATCGGCTCGGACGAATGCCGATTAAGATAATCTACTGCGCGATTGATCGCTTTGTGGTATTCGTTTTCGGTTGCTTTTTTCTTCGCCCAACGTTTCAATTGCGGAAAATGGTCTTTCATCAAGGCGACGGCCTCCTCACGGGTCGGGATGCGGCCGTCGGGCGTTTTCCATTCATCGACAAAACGAGCGCACAACTCGATCATTTCGTCCATGCCTACATTGGCGGTGAACGAGCCGTCTTTGTAGCAAAAGCGACAATAATCGCCGCTCGGAGCGCCCGCCCGATTGGTTCCGAAATGTTCGGGAACGGTCATCGGCATTCCGCAACTTTGGCAAATTAATTCGGCATTCAAAGTTTTAGAATTGTTGTTTGAAAAAGGGTTACGATGCTTGCGCGTATATTTGTAACGTATATAGTATCTGTTTATTGCACGCGTTGCAAACGCGCGCAAGCACCATCGGATTGATTTCATTCCGACCCTGCCCGGTTCGTTGCGTTAACTGCAAAAATCTAATTCTGCGACGCCCAGCGTTTCAGCCCGGGAAAATATTGCTTCATTTGGGCGACAGCCTGCTCTTTCGTAAATTTTTGGCCGGAGTCTTTATTGAACTCGTCCAAGTATTGAACACAATGTTCGATCATCTCGTCCATGGTTATCTCTTGCGTGAAAGCGCCGTCCTTGTAGCAATACGCGCAATAATCCTCAACAACCGCACCGTTTTTGTCGGTTCCGAATTGTTCGGTTGCCGTCATCGGCATTCCGCAACTTTGGCAAAACTTTTGATCCATATCGTTATTATTTTAAAATTAAATATTTACGACAAAAATAATGAAGTTCGCCGAATAAAAGTTATCCGAAATTGCTAATTTATCACCGTCCCGGTTTGGGAATCTTTATTTTGTAGGAAATATCGACTTTCCCTTTGGCAATGGCGGTGAGTTTGGCCGAAAGCAGTTTCCGGCGCAAAGGCGAAATCTTGTCGATAAACAGTTTACCTTCAATATGATCGTACTCGTGCCGGATCATGCGCGCTGCCATTCCGTCGTATTCTTCGGAATGCGGTTGGAAGTTTTCGTCCAGATAGTCGATCTTCACTCGGAACGGACGCTTTACCGATTCGCGAATTTTGGGAAGGCTTAAACAGCCTTCGCTGTCGATCACTTCGTCGCCGCCGCATTCGGTAATCACAGGGTTAATGAACACTTTCTTGAAAGCGTTCAGCATATCGTCGGGGTTTTCTTCGTCGGCCATGGGCGATCCGTCAACTACAAAAAGACGTATGTTTTTTCCGATCTGTGGCGCTGCCAACCCGCACCCGTCGGCTTGGTACATTGTTTCGTACATATCGGCAATCAATTGCGGCAAATCGGGATAATCGGGCGCGATGTCCTCGCTTTTTTTCCGCAACAGCGGCCATCCGTATACATAAATTGGTAAAACCATAATAAAAAATCAAAAAATCCGGTTCAAAATTCAATACTCAATAAATATTCCAAAATTCAATGTTTCCGACAACGATGCAAACCTTAAAATCATCGAGGAATGCAAAATAAAAGACTTGTTTTTTTGTTTTCACCCCGACCCTAAAGGGAGTTTCGGTATTCCGGCACACCGAAACTCCCTTTAGGGTCGGGGTGAAAATATTGATATTTTGTTTATTACGTTATCGAATCATTAAATCAATGAACTTTGAATCTTATATTAACGTATTCGTTTCGCTTCGAGGTACGACTGCAAAAGAATCGTTGCGCTGATTTTATCGATATTCGCTTTCTCGCGACGATCTTTCTTTTTCATGCCTCCTTCGGTCATGGCGCGAACGGCCAACTTGGAGGTATATCGTTCGTCGAAAGTATCGATTCGAACGATCGGAAAACGTTTTTTCAAACGTTCGATGAACGGACGAATATACGTAATTGTCGTTTCGGATTCCGATCCGTCGAGCATGACGGGGATACCGACAACGATGCATTCGACATTTTCCTTCATCATATAACGTTCCAGCCACGAAATCGTTTCATCGGTCGGAACGGTTTCCGCGCCGCCCGCAATTAATTGCAGCGGGTCGGTAACGGCCAATCCCGTACGTTTTCGACCGTAATCGATTCCGATGATACGTCCCATCAACAAAATTCTTTTATAGCACAAAGATACGATTTAAGCGCGAAATTGCCTATTTTTGTCCGTTATTTTCGAAAAAACAGATATTTTCAATGAATATATTATTGATCGGATCGGGCGGCCGCGAACACGCTTTAGCATGGAAGATGAGCCAAAGTCCCGTTTTAAGACAATTATTTATAGCGCCGGGTAATGCCGGCACCGTGCAGCAAGGTATTAATGTTCCTATCGGAGTGAACGATTTCGACGAGTTGGGCAAATTCGCCTTGCGGGAACAGGTCAGCATGGTAGTGGTCGGGCCTGAAGAACCGTTGGTAAAAGGCATCGTCGATTATTTCGCCGGGCACTCCGAATTGAAGCATATTCCCGTTATCGGGCCGTCGCAGCAAGGCGCGCAATTGGAGGGAAGCAAGGACTTCGCCAAGGAGTTCATGATGCGTCACGGAATCCCGACGGCACGGTATCGCAGTTTTTCGGCCGACATGGAGGCGGAAGCGCAAGATTTCATCCGCACGCTGTCGGCGCCGTACGTGCTGAAAGCCGACGGACTGGCTGCCGGAAAGGGCGTGGTGATCGTGAACACTCCGGAAGAAGCTTTCGCCGAGCTGCACGAGATGTTTTCAGGAAAATTCGGTGCGGCGGGCGATAAAGTAGTGATCGAAGAGTTTCTGTCGGGTATCGAACTTTCCGTTTTTGTGATGACCGACGGCAAGCATTATTCGATATTGCCCGAAGCGAAGGATTACAAGCGTATCGGCGAAGGCGACACCGGGCCGAACACGGGCGGCATGGGCGCCGTTTCGCCCGTTCCGTTTGCCGACAAGGCGTTTATGGAAAAAGTGGAAAACCGCATTATTCGCCCCACTGTGGACGGTCTTCGCCGGGAAGGCATTCCGTACAAAGGGTTCATATTCTTCGGATTGATCAATGTCGGCGGCGAACCGACGGTGATCGAATACAACGTCCGCATGGGCGATCCCGAAACGGAAGCGGTGATGTTGCGTATCGAGAACGATTTGGTGGTGCTTCTGCAATCGGTCGCCTACGGCACGCTCGATCAACAAACCGTCAAAGTCAGTCAGCAAGCGGCGGCGGCCGTGATGCTGGTTTCGGGCGGCTATCCGGGCAATTACGAAAAAGGGAAACCGATCGAAGGTCTCAACGGTACCAAAGATTGCATTGTATTCCACGCGGGTACGGCGCTTGTCGACGACCGTCCGGTAACCGCCGGAGGCCGCGTGATGGCCGTCTGCGCTACAGCCGACAATGCGGAATCTGCCTTAGCCGCAGCAAACCGCAACGCCGATATTATCCGCTTCGACGGCAAATATTTCCGCAAGGATATTGGTTTTGACTTAAAAATAGTTTGAGGTTTAAAGTTTGAGGTTTAAAGTTACTTGGCTTTGCCCAACCTTAAACTTCAAACCTGAAACTTGAAACTTTTTCATTTTCAATTGTGTTACGTTTTTTTCGATCATCCGGTTCCGGCATCTTCATTGTCGTTCTCCTGTTGGGAGCGCTGACATGGTTGCATGCATTGTCGCATCCGGACGTGCCGGTGAACGACAGGTACGGAACGTTCATGTTTCGCGCCTTGTCGGATTTGTTGAAATACATTCCCGTATCGGCCGTATGGTCGGGCTTCATCCTGTTTTTGGTAACCGCGGGAATGTCGGTATTCGTCAACAACAAGTTACGCTTGATCGACAAAATTTCCTACCTGCCCGGTTTATGCTACATATTGCTGATCGGCGGGGTTCCGGC
>JAVBRP010000070.1:0-5161 GCA_031547815.1 Bacteroidales bacterium
GTCAATTCATTATCGGTTTCGTTGCTCCAAGCGGGATACATTTCCATCGTTACCGAAGTCGGAACCGATGTCGCAGCCGCCGCGTTGCGCGAAATATATGCCGAGATAGAACGGTTGCAAACGGAGCCGGTTTCCGACAACGAATTGCGCATGGTGCGGACGTATCTGATGTCGGAGATGATGCGTTCGTTCGACGGCCCGTTCGCGCAAGCCGAAAGCATGATCGCCTTGCTCGAATACGACATGAATACCGGTTATTACGAACAATACGTGCACTGCATCAAAAATATCGATGCGAAAGAAATTCGGCGGTTATCACAACAATATTTGAATTCGGAACGTATATATGAAGTAGTTGTCGGATAAAAAAAAGAAAGATGAATGCGACCCGTTTCATAAAGATATGTTTGATACCGGTTATCGGTTTATTCTGCGGCGGAAATGTTTCGGCGCAAAGCAATAATACGCCTGACGAACCGGTGCTCCAAAGCGTCAGCGTCGACCCGAATACCGGGCTTGTTACTATTGCATGGAGTCCTAAAACCCCGCCGGTTTCGACCCTTTCCACGGACGGGTATATCATTTATTGGCTTCAGGGAACTTCACCGTCAAATTACAGCAATTACGCCATCGATACCGTGTGGAATCCCGCCGCGCGAAGCTATACCTTCAACCCCGCAACCGTTTCCACGATGCCGGCGATGCCCGATCCGCGAAAAACACCGGTTCCGTTTACCGTTGCCACCGTGCACCGCACTCCGCTTTCGGTGAGCATTCGCTCCGATGCGGATGTTAACTTGCAGGTGAGCAACAAATACGATTCGTGTCGCGCCGAAATACGCTTGAGCTGGAACCCGTACGACGGATGGACTACGGGAAGCCCTCCGTCCTTGCCTTTGATCAGCTACCGGGTGATGCAAATTCCCGACGACGGAAATGCCGCGAAAGAAATAAAAGTTCTGACGGACCAGAATACATCAACTCCTATTCCGCTTGTGGAAGAAAACAAGCAATACACTTATTATATCGAAGCCGTACGCAGCGACGGGCTGAAGGTGACAAGTTACCGAACGGAAAAATTCACCAAAATGCCGATTCCGCCGAGCTACATACGCGCCGAAAGCACGCAGTATATCGCGCAAGGTACGGCAGAAATCACGTTTTCGCTCGATCCCGCTTCGGAGACGTATTCTTATGAGTTTTTGGGTTCGAGCAAGCCCGATTATTCGTACGTTTCGCTGGGCACTTTCAATAATGTTACGGGCAGTCAATTGGTGCTCGAGGATATTCAAACACGCGGAAAGACCTTTTATTATAAGCTGTCCGCGTGGCATGTGTGCAAGGATAAACACACCGCCGAATCGAATCCGGCAACGGCCTTGTGGCTTTTTCTGAAACAGGACGATCAACTGAACAGCCTGCAATGGGATGCTTACAAGGATTGGGGCGCCGGAGCGGTTTACGAGTTGCATCGGCAAGTGGGCAGCAACCCCGAAGAAGTGGTTGTGGCGTTGAGCGATCCGACCACTACCTACGTCGACGATTTGTCGGGTGTGCAGATCGACGGCGATGTGTGCTATCGGGTAACCGCAGCGTCGGCATCGGGCGGCTCGGCCGAGCAACATGCAACTTCGAACACCGTTTGCATCAAGCCCGAAAGCGACATATTTATTCCGCAAGCCTTTATTCCCAACAGTACCGTGACCGCCAATCAAATATTCAAACCCTTCTTTTCATATCCTCCGCAGGAATATGCTTTCTTTGCGTACGACCGCAACGGCGCCAAGGTTTTCGAAACCCGGGATTTGAATGAGGGGTGGGACGGGCATCTAAAAAACGGGAAACCCGCCAACGAAGGGGTTTATGCATATTATATCAAGTTTCGGACTGCCAAAGGGCGTTTGGTAGAAAAGCGGGGAACGTTCACGTTGATTTATAAACAATAAGCTAAGATCGTAAGACGCGTAAGATAGTAAGATCGCAAGATGATAAGATCGTAAGAGAATAAAAAAATCCGTATAAATCTGATCAATCTGCGTCATCCGCGTTTCATTCAAAAATCAAAAATCAAAAATGAAAATAGGAGTTTTATCGTCAGGAGGCGATTGTCCGGGTATCAACGCGACGATACGCGGTGTCGGGAAAGCAGCCATAACCTACGGAATGGAAGTGGTCGGGATACTCGACGGTTTTTCGGGGCTGTTGTTCAACGATTATATTCAGTTGGACGAACGGAAACTTTCGGGCATCCTCACGTTGGGCGGCACCATTTTGGGAACCTCCCGCGAGAAGCCTTTCAAAAAGAAGGAAGGCGATCTGATAGCCGATAAGCCGCAATTGATCAAGCAGAATTGTCAAAAATTGGGAATCGATTGCCTGGTATGCATCGGCGGCAACGGCACGCAAAAAACGGCGGAACAACTGTCGGAAATCGGGCTGAACATCGTGGGAATACCGAAAACCATCGACAACGATGTGTGGGGCACCGATGTTACGTTCGGGTTCGACACGGCCGTGAATATCGCCACCGAAGCGATCGACCGTCTGCATTCGACGGCCAATTCGCACAAGCGGGTGATGGTGATCGAGTTGATGGGACATCATGCGGGCTGGATCGCGCTTTATGCGGGCATTGCCGGCGGCGGCGACGTGATCTTGATTCCCGAATTGGATTATGACATCGACAAGGTGAACGAGGTGTTGGCTGAGCGTTCCCGAAAGGGAAAGCCGTATTCGATTGTGGTGGTGGCCGAAGGCATCAAAACCGGGAAGAATGCCGGGCTGCCGGCGGGCGCTTACATTGCCGAGCAGATCGAAAAAGGCACCAAGCTGGAAACGCGGGTTACCGTGCCGGGCTACATGCTGCGCGGAGGCAGTCCGTCGCCGCTCGACCGCATCATTGCCACCCGCATGGGGACGTACGCGGCTTCGCTGATCAACAAGCGCGATTTCGGACGAATGGTTGCGCTCCGGAACAATGAAATGACGTCCGTTCCGTTAAAAGAAGTGGGCGGAAAGCTGCGTTTGGTGCAGCACGATCATTTCCTGATCAAGCAGGCCAAACGTGTGGGAACCTTTTTCGGGCAATAGGCAAAAGAATTTGTGCGGAATAACCGAAATTTGTATCTTTACCCCTAAATACTCGGTTGTCGTTTAGTTAATGAGAATGTTCTTTATTAGTTTTTTACCCCCGACCCCTAAAGGGGAGTTTCGGTATACCGCGCTTTGCGAAAGTCCCCTTTAAGGGAACCGCAGCCCTGTCAGGGCAAGCTCGACGAAGTCATTTAGGGGTGAAAACAAAACGACATTAAATTGATATTTTAATTTTTATATGATTATCGATACAAAAGACGAAGCATCAACATTGTGGCGAACAAAAATTTTTGCCGTCATTGTTTTTGCGTTGTTGGTCATAGCAATATTGTTTATCGGTTTACCGATCGGGCAAACAGTCAAAATGATCATTTGCGGCGGTTTAGCCGCCATATTCCTTTTGTTCTATTGGTTTCAGTACAAAATGGAATACACTTATTTCTATTTTTCGAATAACAATAAAAATTTGGTTTTCAGGTTTTATTCGCTGCGCAACATGTACGGTAAGCCGAAAACCATCGAAATATCCAAATCGGGATTTTGGAAATATGACATCACGTCGAGCTTTTTCAACAAAAAAGAATCGTTGGTGTTGTACCAGAAAACGCCCAAAGGTATCGCGAAATATCCGCCGATATCGTTGACGCTTCTCACCAAAAATCAAAAGACCGATCTGAAACGGGCGTTGTATGCAATCTCCGCCAATCAATAACATTGAATCTTGAATCTTATATTCGTTTGGAGGATACTTTTTTAACCATAGCATCGGCATCCGAAGGGATATATAAGGAAAAAGGCAGCAAATTCATGGCTTTTGCCTATCCCGTAACCGACGAGGACGAGGTGAAGGAAAAAGTGGACTTGTTGCGAAAAAAGTACTTTGACGCGCGTCATCACTGTTATGCATATCGCTTGGGAGCGACGGGAGAACGTTTTCGCGCCAACGACGACGGCGAACCGACGGGTACGGCGGGAAAACCGATACTCGGACAGCTCACGGCCTGCAACCTGACCAATACGCTGGTGGTCGTGGTTCGTTATTTCGGCGGGATACTACTGGGCACAGGCGGTTTGGTGCAGGCTTACAAGCAAGCTGCCGCCGATGCCTTAGCAAACGCGACGATTGTATCGGATGTCGTAACCGAAGTATTCGCGTTCACGTTCGATTACCCCGACATGAATCAGGTGCTGAAAACGGTGAAAGACATGAATTTGGAGTGCTTCGATCAGAATTTCGACCTCAGTTGTTCCATGAAGGTAAGGGTGCGGAAATGCATGATCGAGCAAATGAAAAAACGACTTTTATCGGTTTCAAACTTAAAGTTTGAAGTTTAAGGTTTAAAGATGGGCAAAGCCGCTGAACCTTGAACTTGAAACCTCAAACCTTGAACTTGAAACCTCAAACTTTAAACCTCAAACATAAAAACGTATGCCGAACCGCAATTTAATTTCGATAACCGATTACGACAAAGAGGAATATTTGGAAATCCTTCGTCTTGCGGCAGGGTTCGAACAAAATCCGAACCGGGACATCCTTTCGGGGAAAGTGGTCGCAACGCTTTTTTTCGAACCGTCCACACGTACCCGTTTGAGTTTTGAAACCGCGGTGCAACGCCTCGGCGGCAAAGTCATCGGTTTTGCCGATGCGAGTTGTTCGAGCGTCACCAAAGGCGAAACGCTGAAAGACACCATCAAAATGGTGAGTAACTACGTCGATCTGATCATCATGCGTCATCCGTTGGAAGGCAGCGCGCGCTATGCCGGCGAAATCGCTTCGGTGCCGGTGATCAATGCGGGCGACGGCGCCAACCAACATCCGTCGCAAACGTTGCTCGACCTGTATTCCATTCAAAAAACGCAGGGAACGCTCGAAAACCTGAATATCTTCATGATCGGCGACCTGAAATACGGGCGCACGGTGCATTCGCTGCTGATGGCCATGTCGAATTTCAATCCCACGTTCTATTTCATCGCGCCCGAAGCGCTGAAGATGCCCGTCGAGTACAAAATTTATCTGCACACGCGCGGCATTCGTTTTTTCGAATACCACGATTTTGCCGATATTATT
>JAVBRP010000273.1:0-5657 GCA_031547815.1 Bacteroidales bacterium
CCCGATCGCCCCGGCTTGGAAATATATTACGGAATCGAAACCCGCGCGCAAAAGAACGGAATGTGCATGGTCGATGCCGCCACCGGCGAGATCATCTGGGGGCTTGATCAACCCACCATTCACGTTCACGGACAGGGAATGCTTGCCGACATCGATCCGAAATATCCCGGAATGGAATGCTACGGCGGCGATGCCAAAGGCGGAGGCAACCAATATTTCATGTTCACGGCCGACGGAAAACGCATCGGCGACAAAAATATCGGGTCGTTGGCGCCGCGGGCGTTGTGGTGGGATGCCGACGATTTGAAAGAAATCAACATCGGTAAGCACATTTTCAAATTTGAAGGCGATACCTTATTGAAAATAGAAGGAAAAGTGTTGTTTGTTGCCGACATCATCGGCGATTGGCGCGAGGAGATCGTGACAAGCCTTCCCGGCGAAATCCGGATATATTCCGCCAACATACCCGCCGTCAACCGGAAAGTATGCTTGATGCAGGATCATCAGTACCGGATGGGCGTTGCCTCCTATTCCGTCGGGTATATGTATCCCGCTCAATTGGGGCTTCAAAAAGACTCGAAAAAGAAATACGGCAAAAAATAACCTTCGAGGCTGTTCAAAAAGTCCGTTTTCGGTTCGTCATTGTAAGCACAAGCAAAGCAATCGTAACTCGACGAAGTTAATCTTTTTGATTATCGGAAGATTGCTTCGTCGGTACTCATCTCAATAACGTTCATTCTCAACTTTTTGACCGGCCTTATGATACAAAGCAGCTACACCAACGTCACCGTTATCCCTTTTTCGCGCAGTATCTGCACGGCATTGGAAGGTGCATTTTTGTCCGTAATTATTTGATGTACTTGATTTAAGTTGCAAATTTTACCGAATCCGCGTTTTCCGAACTTCGACGAATCGGCCAAAACGATCACTTTTTGCGCCGCCTTGATCATCGCCTGATTCAGATGCGCTTCGCCGATATTGCTGGTGGTGAACCCGAAATCCAAATCGAGACCGTCTATCCCGATAAATAATTTGTTGCAAGCCAGATCGTTCAAGAAGTTTTCGGATTCCGGACCGATGACCGAAGCCGAGCTTTTCCGCATGACGCCGCCCAACTGAATCACTTCGATATTTTGACGGTAGCACAGGCTCAACGAAACTTTAACGGAAGAAGTGATCACCGTCAGCGGTTCGGAAGTCGTAATTTTATTGGCGAAAGCCAAAACGGTAGTCCCCGATGCGATAATGATGCGATCGTTGCGCTCCAGAAGCAAATTGGCAGCTTCGGCGATGCGCAACTTTTCGTCTACCTGCACTTTTTCCTTTTCGTCGATGTGCCGGTCGTTGATCAACGAACTGTACAAACTGACGCTTCCGTGGCTGCGAAAAAGCATTTTTCTGTTTTCGAGCGCTTTCAAATCCTTACGAATGGTTACCGACGAAACATCGAGACGTTCGCTCAAATCGGAAACTTTCACATAACCGTCTCTTTCGAGTTCGCTTAAAATAGCTTTATGGCGTTGCGCAATATTCTTCATGGATGTTATTTCTTCTTTTTATCGGGATACGCCACAAAGTTAATACATAAAACGACACATCCGTTCGGTATTTTTTGCGACGGAAAATATTTTCTTTTTATGAAAAAAAACTTTCGAATAATTTTGTTTTAGTTACTTTTAGTTTTTATTTTTGCCGAAAATTATCTATAATATGTTTTGAAACCTCTAATTATTTTAATGGTATATGATGCGGGAAAATAATATTAACAAGCTGAAATCCAATAATGAATTGTGGGATTTTGTCGTTATCGGCGGCGGGGCAACCGGTTTGGGAATAGCTCTCGACGCTGCAAGCAGAGGTTTCAAAACTGTTCTTTTGGAACAGTCGGACTTTGCAAAAGCAACTTCATGCCGGAGCACCAAATTAGTTCACGGCGGAGTGCGTTATCTTCAAAAAGGCGATGTGGCGCTTGTTCGCGAAGCATTGCGCGAACGCGGCAGGCTGCGCCGAAATGCGCCGCACTTGGTGAAAGACCAGCGGTTTATCATCGCCAATTACAAATGGTGGGAAAAGCCTTTTTACACCGTCGGCCTGATCATATACGATGTGTTGGCCGGGAAACTCGGTTTGGGACGCTCGCTTCCTATCGGAAAGAAAAAAGTGATCAAAGCGGTGCCGCAAATGATCCGGAAGAATTTGCGCGGCGGAGTGGTTTATCACGACGGGCAGTTCGACGACTCGCGTTTGGCGGTCAACCTGATGCAAACCGCGACCGAGAAAGGCGCCGTGATGCTCAACTATGTGAAAGCGACCGGGCTGTCGAAAGAAAACGGGAAAGTTTCCGGCGTAACCGCACGCGACGAAATGAGCGGCGAAAGTTTCGAATTGAAAGGGCGCTGCATTGTCAATGCTACCGGTATTTTCGTGGACGACATCATCCAAATGGACGATAAAGAAGAGGCGCCGTTGGTGCGTCCCAGCCAGGGCATTCATTTGGTGGTCGACCGTTCGTTTCTCGGCGGCGACGATGCCATCATGATTCCGAAAACGAGCGACGGCCGCGTGCTATTCGGCGTTCCGTGGCACAACCGCGTGATTCTCGGCACCACCGATACTCCGGTGAAGGAGTTTGTGATGGAGCCGCGACCGTTGAAAGAAGAAATCGATTTTGTATTGAACACGTCGGCCGCTTATTTGACGCGCCCGCCCCGACGCGAAGACGTACTTTGCGTATTTGCCGGTTTACGACCGTTGGCCGCTCCGAAACGAAACGCAGACGAAAAGAAAACGAAAGAAATATCGCGCAGTCACAAACTGATCTCGTCCGATTCGGGGTTGATCACCATCACGGGCGGCAAGTGGACTACCTATCGCCAAATGGCGCAGGAAACGGTCGATTTGGGTATCAAAAAGGCCGGTTTGTCCGACAGGAAATGCGTAACCAAAGAAATGCGCATCCACGGCTACCGTCCTACGACCGATCGCAGCAACTGGATGTACGTATACGGCAGCGACGGCGATAAGATCATGATGCTGCAAAGAGAAAAACCGGAATATGCCGAAAAGTTGCATCCCGCGTTCGATTTTACCGTTGCTCAGGTTGTTTGGGCCGTACGCGAAGAAATGGCCGTGACGGTGGACGATGTTTTGGCGCGCCGCATGAGAGCCTTATACCTCGACGCACGCGCTTCGAAAGAGATGGCGCCGAAAGTGGCGCGCATCATGGCGCAGGAACTCGGGAAAGATGAAACTTGGGAAAAAGCGCAAGTGAAAGAATTTACCGAAATGGCAAACGGATATATCTTGCAATGATATATTTAACAAAAAATTAACGATTCATTAAAAT
The DNA here is from genome assembly GCA_031547815.1 of Bacteroidales bacterium. Lineage (GTDB taxonomy): Bacteria > Bacteroidota > Bacteroidia > Bacteroidales > UBA4181 > JAIRLS01. Next base: position 3,347 of record JAVBRP010000273.1, read on the forward strand.
TTATTTATCATATTTCGTATAGTTTCGCGGCGAAATTTAATCGTCATCGATCATCGAAATGTCCTTAATTAAAATTCCGAAATGAAAAATTTTTTAGCGCCTCCTTCGTACAAGAAGCAATTGCCGAAAGAAAAAATCGACGACACTTACAAACGCCTTCGTTTGCAGGTGTTTTTGGGTATTTTTATCGGTTACGCTGCGTATTATCTGGTCAGGAAGAATTTTTCGCTGGCCATGCCTTATCTGTTGACATTGGGCTTTGACAAATCGGAGTTGAGTTTTGCTTTTGCTTTTAATGCCACCGCCTACGGCCTTTCGAAGTTCATCATGGGCGGTATCTCCGACCGAAGCGATGCACGCAAATTTTTGGCATTGGGGTTGATTCTGGCCTCGGTTGCAACCATACTTGCGGGAACAGCATTCGGGGTATCCAATTTGGCCGCGATGGCGCTTTTTCAGTTTCTCATCGGATGGTTCGGCGGGATGGGCTGGCCTCCCTGCGGACGGGTGATGACGCACTGGTTTTCGGTGAGAGAACGCGGCACAAAAATGTCGTTCTGGAATGTGGCGCATAACGTAGGCGGCGGATTGGTGGGCGTAATTACCGGTTTCGGGGTTACATACGCCATGTCTTTGGGGCTTTCAAAAGGGGTTTCCAATTTGCTGGGAACTTTTTGGCTGCCTGCGGGCATTGCCGGTTTGTTGGCGCTGATCGCATATCTTCTTATCAGAGACACACCGCAATCGTGCGGGCTGCCGAGCATCGAGGAGTATCGGAACGATTATCCGGCCAACTACAGCAAGCATTCGGAAACGGTTCTGAAAACCAGGGATATTTTTTTCAAATACGTGTTGCCCAACAGGATATTGTGGATTGTGGCTTTGGCCAATGCCTTCGTTTATTTTGTCAGGTACGGAGTGCTCGACTGGGCGCCAACCTATCTCACGGAAGTGAAACATTACAATATCAAAGAAATGGGCGTTGCATATTCTTTGTACGAATGGGCGGCCATTCCCGGAACGATTCTGTGCGGTTGGGTGAGCGACCGCCTGTTCAAAGGGAAGCGCGCCATGACCACCATTATTTTTATGGCGTTGGTGATGGCGGCGGTTTTCGTTTATTGGAAAAACGTCGACAATAAATTGATCGACAGTATCGCATTGGTAGCCATCGGCTTCTTGATTTACGGGCCGGTGATGCTCATCGGCGTGCATGCACTCGATTTGTCGCCCAAAAATGCGGCGGGCACTTCGGCCGGATTGACCGGTTTTTTCGGATATTTTTTCGGAACTTCCATTTTGGCAAACATTGTCATGGGACGAGTGGTTCAGTTTTTCGGATGGGATTCGGGTTTCGAAATGCTGATTGCCGCCTGTCTGCTGTCCATCCTGCTGATGGCCTTTACGCATCGCCAAGAACAGCGAGCGTATAAAGTCAAAAATAAATAATTTCAAAATAACCCGTTATGAAAAAAATATTGATTGTTATCGCATTCGTTGTGTCGAACATTGTTTTGACGGACGCGCAAACCTATCGCCAAATTAAAGGCTGGCCGCGGGAAACCAACGACCGGATCGAAAGTTTCCTCAATTCCACCATCACCATGAATACCCGCAGAGTGGCTGTGTTCGATTGCGACGGAACGGTGTTCGGGCAGGTGCCGCACTACCTTGCCGACGAAGCGCTTTACGTTTATGCCGACGAGGTGTACAAAGGCCGCACGGACAAGTTTGCCAAAGAGAAATTGGCGATTTTGGAACGTATGGTGAAAGACGGCGACAACGTGGGAAAACCTTACGTGGAAGACCGCGTGCACTTTTTGGCGGGGATGACGCCCGAAGAAATCGAAATGATGGGTTATAACTGTTATTACAAGTCCTATCGCGGAAAGATGTATCCCGAAATGAAGGAATTTATCGCCAACCTGAAGGAGTACGGTTTTGAAGTGTGGATATTGACCGCTTCGCCCGAATTGTTGTACCAGAAGTTCGTGGCCGAAGAATTGGGCATTCCCGTAACGCAAATTGTCGGCGCCAAATGCGTGGTGGCGCAAGGACGAACCACCGGCCAAATCATTCCTCCCATTCCGCAGGACGACGGCAAGGCGGTCACCATCGAAACGTTCATCAAGGCGAAACCGTTGATCGTGGGCGGCAACAGTCGCGGCGACATGGATATGATCAACGAATCGTACGGTCTGAAAATGGTGGTGAACCCCGACGACGAAACGGTGCGCGGCGCCGACGACGGACCGATGAAAGGTCACACCGTGAAATCGTATTGGGAAAAAGAAGGCGCGCTGATTGTCAA
>JAVBRP010000322.1:0-4588 GCA_031547815.1 Bacteroidales bacterium
GCCGATGGCTTCCATCACCGTCTTGTGCAGCGGCGATACGGCCCGTCCGACGATTCTTTTGGCTTTCACCTGTTTCAACAGGGCGATGATGTGAACGGAGGTGCCGAAATCCTCGCCGATGGTCACAAAAACCGTATCCGCGTCCTTGAGCGGAAGCGCGTTGAGCGCGTTCGGCTCGCGCGAATCCAAACAAATGGTGCCGGCAACCGCTTGCTTCAGATCTTCTACTTTGTGAGGATCCTTGTCCACCCCGATTACTTCGTGCCCCATCATGGTTAATCGCTCGGCCAAAACCGATCCGAAATTTCCCAAACCGATAACAATGTATTTCATTTTTAATTTTTGATTTTTGATTGATAGAACGCGGATGACGCGGATCGAACGGATTTATACGGATTTTTGATTGTCGGGTCTCGGAGAACCGCCGAGAATTTTCAATTTTTGAATTTTGATTGATAGAACGCCGACGACGCGGATCGAACGGATTTATACGGATTTTTGATTGCCGGGTCTCGAAGAACCGCCGAGAATTTTCAATTTTTGATTTTAGATTGATAGAACGCGGATGACGCGGATCGAACGGATTTATACGGATTTTTGATTGCCGGGTCTCGAAGAACCGCCGAGAACCTTAAACCTGAACCCCGCGAGGGTTCGCCGAAGGCAAACTTTAAACTTTAAACCTGAAACTTTAAACTTTAAACTCAAAACCCGAAACTTCAAATCTATCCCACCATCACCGAATCCTGCGGGTAAGTGTAATTCTTTTCGGTATATTGCCGCACCAATCCCGACAGGAGGGTCAACATGCCGACCCTCCCCACAAACATGGTGGCAACAAGCACCGCTTTACTGAACGTTCCCAAAGTCGGCGTAAGATCGAGCGTCAAGCCGACAGTACCCAGCGCCGAGAAGCATTCGAAAAAAACGGCCGTCGGATCGGCTTGCGGTTCGGCTGCGGCAATGCAGAAAGTGCTTACGATGATCCACACAACAGACAGAACGATGACGGCGAAAGCGCGTTGTATGGTCATGCGATTGATCTCGCGCTTGAATATTTCCAACCTTTGCTTGCCGCGCGCAATATTCACCATGTTCAGGCAGGCAACGGCAAAAGTGGTGGTTTTGACGCCTCCTCCGGTCGACATCGGCGACGCTCCGATCCACATCAGCGCCATGGTAAGCATGACGGTTGCCGGCATCATGGAGGTGAGCGTCACGGTATTGAAGCCGGCTGTGCGCGGAGTGACCGCACCGAAAAATGCGGTGGCTATTTTGCCCGACAATGAAAGGTCTTTCAGCGTGTTGTCGTATTCGAATGCAAAGAACAGCACGAATCCCGCAACGAGCAGGATCAAAGTCGTATACCCGGCGATGCGGGTATTCACCCGTATGATTTTGGTGTGGACGTAGCGTTTTTGTTTGCCGATGATTTGCAGCCACTTGTTGTGGAAAAAGTGCCCGATGAGTCGGTAAAAATTGGAAATGATCGGAAATCCCAATCCTCCGAAAACTACCAGCAGGGCGACCGTCGTGTGCAGCAAATAGTTGGTCGACACCATCGGGTCGTGCAGGTTACCGTGCAGTGTGGAGAAGCCGGCATTGCAAAATCCCGATACGGAGTGAAAAACGGAGAAAAATATCTCGTCGGCCGTATCCATGCCCATCGTGCCGCAGATGCCGCAGTAGATAACGACCGCGCCGATCAGCTCGATGCCGAGCGTGGTGAAGATGATATGCAGCAAGGTGCGGAAAATACCGTTCAAACTTTCCTCGTTCAGCATGTCCTTCAACACCATGTTGTTTTTGAACGGTGAATTTCCCATGAACGACAGCGCAAAAAAACTGGTGAAAGTCATCACGCCGATGCCTCCGATCTGGATCAGCCCCATGAGAATGCCCAATCCCAGCGGCGTGAATGTCGCCGACACATCAGTGACGGTCAATCCCGTGACACAAACCGCGCTGGTAGACGTGAACAGCGCGTCGATAAACGACAGCGATGCAGCCGGTACGGTCGCATGCGGAAGCATCAGCATTCCGGTTCCGACGGCGATGATCAGAAGGAAGCTGTATGCGAACAACATCCCCGGCGGGATATGTCGGTTCATGACGCCGAAAACGCGCTTGGAGATTTCGAGAATACTCAGGAACAGCAGCAAAACGTACAGAATCGCACGCGAATCGAAGATCCGCACAAGCAACGAATCGCCGGGCGAAACGTGCGGATGCTGCCAATGCACCGCCAACACGATCAACAACACCAAGTAGACGCCGATTTCGATCCGGCGACCTTTCTCTTTGCGTATTTCTTTGATCCGGAAAAGGAATCGGAAGGTGTAGAACAGGAAAAAGACGGTCAATAACTTGTAATAGAGCTGCCGGATGCTTTCCCGTTCGCCGGCGGTCAAATCGAACCCCAATTCGTATACGATCAGCAAACAGGCGGCCAAGCCGGTCAACAGAGACAGCAGGTGCGCCAGAAACACCAATAATTTGCTCAACTTCAGAAATAAAAGTTTCGCCTTATACCAATAATGCTTGACAGGGAACATGGTGCTCGATATGGCGGATTATATCCGGATACACATATCAATCAACAAAGGTGTGGTGAAAAATGTTCATGGATACGTGAAAACTTTTACCTGAAATTTATTCCGGATGAAGTTGTCCCCAAGGAATTACATTTCCGTTTGAAGTCCTTAGTAACTTATCGCCATTGTAAATTACGGCACGTTGCGAAATATCGACGCCCGATAACTCTGCCCACCTTGAAATCCCTTTGAAATGGTCGGGCGAAAAAGTGGCTCCGGATTTTATCTCGTAAGCAAATTGTTTGTTATCGCGTTCGTGCAATAAATCAACTTCATTTCCCGTCTTGTCGCGCCAAAACGATAAAGCAGGCTCTTCACCGTGGTGATATGCATGTTTGACGAAACAATTAACCACCAAATTTTCAAATAAGCCGCCTTGCAGAAAATGTGTGGATAGTTGGGCAGGACTTTTAATTTCGAGCAAGGAACAAGCAAGTCCGGTATCATAAAAATAGAGCTTGGGCGTTTTTACTAAGCGTTTGGAAAAATTTTTATGGTCAGGACGCAGCAGGTAAGCGATATAACTTGATTCCAATATGGACAACCACGATTGTGCGGTACTTACGGAAATACCGCAATCATTGGCTAACGATGACATATTCAACAATTGTCCGATCCGTCCGGCGCACAATTTCATGAAGCGAACAAATTTGCTTTGGTCGCCGATATTCTTGATCAGCATTACATCACGCTCCACATAAGTTTGGATATAATAAGGGAAATATTTTACGGGAGTAATATTCTTATCATAAATGCGTGGATACGAACCGAAAAATATTTCTTCGGCAACACTTTTTTTCATGATACCGGCCGCTTCCATCTCTTCACGGGAAAACGGCAATAATTTAAGTACTGCGGTTCTTCCCGCCAATGATTGACTGATAGATTGCATCATCAAAAAATTTTGTGAACCGGCCAATACGAACATCCCCTCTTTTCCGGCGTTATCTGTATGCGATTGTATATAAGAGAATATTTCGGGAACCCGTTGCGCTTCGTCTATGATCACTTTGTCGGAATATGTCTCTAAAAAACCTCTTGGGTCGGAAGTGCAGAATAATCGATTATCCGGGTCCTCCAACGAAACATATTGATAGTCGGGGAAAGTCATTTTCAATAAAGTCGATTTTCCCGATTGACGCGGCCCGGTGAGTGTCACTATCGGGTAAAGCTGCATCATTTCAATCAATTCCTTTTTTAATGTCCGTTCAATCATGTCTGTATTTTTGGACAAATTTACGATTAAAAAATAAATTTGTCCGATTTTTCATCTTCATTTTGCATGAAAAATTTCCCTATTTTTGTTCATTCAATAAACTTGCATATTTAGAATCATAACAGGTATATGAATCAATTCATCGATACAAAACTGATGCATCCCGCCGATCAAATTGCGGCCATCATCGGCAGGATATACGAAAGCAAACCGACCACGACTTCGGGCGGTAATATTTCCGTGATCGTCGATAACGGCGACCTTTGGGTTACGCCCGCCGCCGTGGATAAAGGTTCGTTGCATCCGTCGGCGAATTGAAACCCATTAATTCGCAACAAATAGAGGATTTGAAAAAAGTAATTTTGAATTAAGCGTGAAGTATCGTTTTGCAGTCGTTGTTGTCGCGTGGCTTTCGGTCAATACCTTTGTTTTCGGGCAGGCCATTCCCGAAAGCAAAGTAATTCGATACGAAGACGTCGTTGCGCTGCTCGATACGACGGGATGTCCGTTGCACGAGATCGTCATTGTCAACGACACACTGGTCGCGGCTTTCCGCAAAGCGGAGCTGCATTATCCCGAACTGTGCGGGTTAAAGATATCGTTGCTGTACGGTTCCGGGAAGACTTCCCTGGCGGCGCGGCCCTATTTTTGGTCGCTTTTCCGCAAACGCGACCGACGTCGATACAAGGTGGTTGTCAACAACGACATGCAAAAGGCGCAGACACGACTGATATATGCGGCTCCGTTCGACGCCCGCGTGGGTGTGATGGGGCACGAG